>CAYOHN010000010.1:2649-27684 GCA_964403735.1 uncultured Spirochaetales bacterium
ATCCCAGGCAGCCTGGGCCAGCGCGTGCACGGTGTCGAGCAACTCTCCGGACAGGAAGCCGTCGCCGGAAACTCGGCGGATCCGCCGGGGACCGTGGAGCGGCAACACTGGCAACACGAGGTCGAGCCCGAGGCGGCGGGACAGCCAGGCGGGCCGGAACGCGCCGAAATCGACGAGCGGGATCCCCATCTGATAGCCGTGGATGCAGACCAGCCAGGGTCGCGGTTCCCCGGTTGGGAGCATCGGATCGCGATGCCGCAACACCCAGGCGTGTGCCGTCCGACACGGCGTGTAGGAGAGCCAGCGCTCGTGGCCGGGTTCTCCCTCGTGCGGCTCGTAGCCGCTCTCGAACGTGAGATGCTCGAAGTCCACGCCACGGGTGCGGCGCTGCCGCAGCTCGACCTTCTCGAGCGGCGGCGGCGTCAGATGGTAGGTGGACGGCGTTTCGACCCAGCCGCGTTCGGCATAGAGCGCGAGCGCCGCATGGACTTCGCAGGCGACGCGTTCGTTGTTTCCGCGCATGGCCCGCGCCGGCGCGCTGAGAGCCATCTGCCCGAGCACGGCGGAATCCACCGCCACCTCGAATGCCGCGCGCACGGAGTCGATCGGCTCCGGCACATCCTCCCAGCGCTCGACGAGCCGCAATCCCAGATGCCCCACCGCCCAGGCCGACGCCAGCGAGGCTCCGATCATCACCAGCGACCCGGCCACGCCGAGCCACAGCGCAGAGCCCACGCCGATGACGATCCCGGCGACGGCGCCCAGAGCGCCGAAGTGCCGCTGTCGGGGATCGCCCGGCCACAACAGGTTCGAGACCCCCGACGCCACCAGCAGCAACCCGGGCACCGCGGCCAGCGCCGCGGAGAACCAGCCGTCGCCGCGGGCCCAGACGAGCCAGAGCAGCCCGCTCCCGACGAGGATCCACGCCTCGTTCCGCCACAGCGCCCACTCGCGTTCGATCCCGCGCATCGTCGTTCCGCTCATGCCGACCTCCACCAGCGGGCCTGCCAGCGATCCGCCGCCGGTCCGTTCGACGTCACGATACAGGCGCCGTTCCCAGTCGCCAGAAACGGCCCCTTTCGGTGTCGCGGTTGCGATAGGATGGGCAACGTGCCCGAACGAGCCCTCGAAGGAGAAGCCGGCTGGCCGTCCGCAAATGGACGGCGCGTCGTATTGCTGCTCGACGCCGCGAGCGGCTTCGAGCGGCGCATTCTCGACGCGTGGATTCGTCGCCACCGACCCGAAATCCCGACGGCCTCGCATGACGCGCTGCCGATCCCGCCTTCGCGCGGCCGCATCCGGCGCCGCCCGGCCGGACCCGATCCGCGCATGGACGCGCTGCTCTCCGAAGGCGACGACCCGCTGCTCGCACCGCTGCGGGTTCTCTGGATCCCCCCGGCGCGGGCCGACGGCTCGCGTCCGGTGACACTCGCCCAGCTACTGCTCGGCGGCGGCGACCCCCGCGACCCGGGACCGTGGCGCCAGCGCTGGATCCTGCGGCGGGCGCGCGATCGCTGCCTGATCGTCGCGGGCGAGCCCGCGTTGCTCTCGGAGCTTCGGGAGCGTTGGCTGGCGGCCGGTGGCGCCGGTCCCGGAGAAACCAGTGGCCTCTGCGACTTCGTCGTCCGGCAGGCGCATCTGGCGCTCGAACGGGCGGAACGCAGGGTGCGCGGCGCGCGTTACAAGGTGCCGCGACTCGTCCACGAGGACATCCTCGCGCGACCTGCATTCCGCGGTGCGATCGCGCGGCTGGCCCGCCAGCTCGGCCGGAGTGAAGAGTCCGTGGCCCGCGAGGCCTCGCGCGACCTGCGCGAGATAGCGGCCGCCACCAGCCCGACGATGATCGACCTCGCGGACCAGCTGTTCCGGTTCCTGTACACCCGCGGCTACGACGAGGAGCTGCGCTACGACCGCGCTCGACTCGAAGAGATCGCGGCGCTCTCCCAGCGTCACCCCGTCGTGTTCCTTCCGAGCCACAAGTCCAACCTGGACCATCCGGTTCTCCACAGCATGCTGTATCAGAACGGCTTGCCGCCCAACCACACGGCCGGCGGCATCAACATGAACTTCTTTCCGATCGGACCGCTAGTCCGACGCGCCGGCGTGTTCTTCATCCGACGTTCGTTCAAGGACGATGAACTCTACAAGCTCGTGCTTCGCTCCTACATCGATTACCTGATCGAGAAACGCTTTTCGCTCGAGTGGTACATCGAAGGCGGACGGTCGCGCTCCGGCAAGCTGATGCCGCCGCGCTTCGGGATGCTCGCCTACGTGGTCGACGCCTATCGCCGCGGTCGCAGCGATGATGTCTTCCTGATCCCGATCTCGATCGCCTACGACCAGATCCAGGACGTCGGCGACTACGTCACCGAGCAGCGCGGAGGGACCAAGCAACGCGAGAGTTTCGGCTGGTTCCTGCAGCTCGTCCGCGGCATCCAGCGCGAGGGGCGAATCCACATCCGCTTCGGCGAACCGCTGTCGCTGGCCAAAACGCTCGGACCTCCGGATCCGGCGGCGGAGCCGAACCCGGACGAGGAGAGCCTGGCGATCCAGAAGCTCGCGTTCGAGACCTGTGTGCGGATCAACCAGGCCACGCCGATCACGCCCGCGTCACTGGTGGCGCTGTCTCTTCTCGGTGTCGGTGACCAGGCGCTGACCGTCGAGGAAACCGTGCGCTCGCTCGAGCGCATCCTCGAGTACGTCGAAAGACGGCAACTGCCGACGGTCGGCGGTCTCGAGTTGCGCACGCCGGACGGCGTGCGCTTCGCGCTCGAGGAACTGGTTCGGACCAGCGTAATCGAGCGCTACGACGAAGGCCCCGAACCGGTGTACCGGATCGGCGAAGGCAAGCATCTGGCGGCCGCGTACTATAGGAACACGGTGATCCACTACTTCGTGACCGGAGCAATCGCCGAACTGGCGCTGCTGGCCGCGGCCGGAGAGAAGATCGCGGACCGACGCAGCACCTTCTTCGACGATGCGCTCGAACTCCGGGATCTGCTGAAATTCGAGTTCTTCTTCCCGGATCGCGAGCGCTTCGTGGCCGAGCTGCGGCGCGAAGTGGCGATCCACGATTCGGACTGGGAGCGCCGACTCGACGAAGGACCCGAGGAGCTCTTCGCCTTGGTTCGTCGCTTCCGGCCGCTGTCGTCCCATCGCGTCGTGCGGCCCTTCCTCGAGTCGTATCGCATCGTCGCCGATGCCCTGCTGCATTGGGGCGTGGAGCGACCGCTCGACCGGGGCGAGTTCCTCGGCCGCTGCCTGGCCCTCGGCAGGCAGTATGTGCTCCGTCATCGCATCCATGGAGCCGAATCCGTGTCGAAGACCTACTTCGAGACGGCGCTCAAACTCGCCGACAATCGTCAACTCGTGACGGAGGGGGCGCCGGACCTGGGCGAGCGACGAGCCGCGTTCTCGAGCGCGCTGGCCAGCGCGGTGCGCCGGATCGATGCCATCGATGCGCTCGCTGCGGCCCGACGCTCCGGCGTCGACGCCTGATGGCGGCGGCTCCGTTCGCTTGACAGTCGGGACGACGAGTGGCTAGGCCGGCGGAGATGCGAGGAGACGACGCGGCGCGGGGAATTTCGGTATCGCTGCGCGACGTCCGGCGGAGCTTCCGCTCGCCGGCGGAGGAAACGGTGGAAGCCATCGCAGGCGTCGATCTGGCGGTGGCACCCGGCGACTTCGTCGCGCTGCTGGGTCCCTCCGGCTGCGGCAAGTCGACGCTGCTGCGGATCCTCGCGGGTCTCGATCAGCAGGATGCCGGCGAGGTGCTGCTCGACGGCCGGCCGCCGGACCTGCGACCCGGATCACCGACGCGGACTCCGATCGCGTACGTGTTTCAGGACGCGCACCTGCTGCCGTGGCGCGACGTGCTCGGCAACGTGGCGCTTCCGCTCGAGCTGCTCGGCCATGCCGCCGATCGCCGCCAGGTGACCGCCCAGCGGGCCGTCGAACAGGTGGGGCTCGAGGACGCCGTGCGGCGCACTCCGGCGCAACTCTCGGGCGGCATGCGCATGCGCGTGTCGTTGGCGCGCGCGCTCGTGACGAGCCCGCGGCTGCTGCTGCTCGACGAACCGTTTGCTGCGCTGGACGAGATCAGCCGTCAGGGACTCGACGATCAACTCCGGGAGCTGTGGACCGCGACGGGGATCACGGTGGTCTTCGTGACGCACTCGATCGCCGAGGCCACCTTTCTGGCCGAGCGCGCCGTCGTGTTGAGCCGTCGACCGGCGCGCGTCGTCCTCGATCATCGCCTGGATCTGCCGGCCCGGCGCGATGCAGAACTCCGAGCGGACGCGGCCTTCGCACGCGAGACAGGCGTGCTCCAAGAGGCTTTGCGGCGCGGCGCCGACGTGTCCGCGCCAGTGACGCCTCGATGAACGGATTCGCCGCGCGGATCGCTCCGCCGCTCGCGACGTTCGCGCTGGTGACGATCCTCTCCGAACTCGCCATCCGGACGCTGGCCATCTCTCCGCTTCTGCTCCCCTCCCCGTCGGACGTCGCTCGCGCCGCCTGGATCCATCGCGAGACGCTGTGGCCGGCCCTGGCGTCGACCGCCGGTGCCGTCGTTGCGGGCCTCGCGGCGAGCACGATGGTGGGAATCCTCGCTGCGATCGCGCTCGCCAGCTCCCGCTGGGTGGAGCGCGCGTTGTATCCCTACGCGATCTTCTTCCAGATCGTCCCGATCGTCGCAATCGCTCCGTTGCTGGTGATCTGGTTCGGCTACGGCTGGCGGGCCGTGGTCGCAGCGGCGTTCATCGTGTCGGTGTTTCCGGTGATCGCCAATACGCTCGCCGGACTGCGAGCCGTCGATCCCGCGCTGCTCGATCTGTTCCGATTGTACGGCGCCAGTCGCCTGGCGCGGCTCATCAAGCTGGAGCTGCCGTGGGCGCTTCCGAATCTCCTCACCGGATTGCGGATCGCGGCGGGCCTGTCGGTGATCGGAGCGATCGTCGGTGAGTTCGTCGGGGGGGGCGGCATCGGGATCGTCGTCCTCGAGGCGATGCGCCAGCAGCGGACGGACCTGGTATTTGCTGCGATCCTGCACGCATCGTTGCTCGGATTGGCGCTGTTCGCAGCAGTCGACGGGATCAGTCGCGTCGCGTTGCGGCGCTGGTGACGCCGCGGGGAGGAATCGTGAAGAGCAACTCGTCCTTCGTGTCGGCGATCTTCGGCTGTCTGCTCACCCTCGCCTGTTCGCGCGGCGACGAGAGCGACGGAAAGCTGGCGATCGCGCTCAACTGGAAGCCCGAACCGGAATTCGGCGGGCTCTTCGAGGCACAGCGAACCGGCGCGTTTCGCCGGCACGGGCTCGAAGTCGAAGTGACCGGCGGCCCGGGAGCGCCCGTCGTGCAGATGGTGACCGCCGGGCAGGTCGCCTACGGGATCGCAGCGGCCGATGAGGTCATGGTGGCCCGCGACCGCGGAGCGGACGTCGTCGCGGTCTACGCCACCTATCAGACCAATCCGCAGGGACTGATGGTCCACGCGAGCCTCGGCGCGGACTCCCTCGAAGAGCTCTTTGCAGGCGATGGCGGCACCCTCGCCGTGGAACCGGGGCTCGCGTACGTCCAGTGGCTCCAGAAGCGCTACGACCTTTCGCGGTTCCGGATCGTCCCGTACGGCTTCAGCATCGCGCCGTTCCTCGCCGATCCGCGCATGGTGCAGCAGGTCTTCATCACGTCCGAGCCGATTGCCGCGCGCCGACAGGGAGCCGACCCCAAGGTTTTCCTGATCGCGGACTCCGGCTTCGACCCCTACGCCGCCGTGGTGATCACGAGCGGCCCTCGCGCGCGCGAGCGAGGCGACGAGGTGAAGCGTTTCGTCACCGCCCTACGCGAAGGATGGCGCAGCTATCTCGACGATCCTGCGCCTACCAACGCGGAGATGCAGGCCGGCAATCCGGCGATGGACGCCGAGACCTTCGCTCTCGGCGCAGTGGCCCAGCAGCCGTTGATCGAGACCGAGTTCACGCGCTCGAACGGTCTCGGCGCGATGTCACTCGAACGCTGGCGGACGCTCGGCGAGCAACTCCGGGAGATGGGACTGCTCGACGCGACACCCAATCCCGCGGAGTCGTTCGTCGATCTCCGCCGCGAAGCCGACGAATCGCGCGGCACTCGGTCTTCACGATCGGAGGCGAACCCGGAGCAGCAGATGGAGAGAGGGCTATCCTCGCGTAGGTCGAGCGGCATCCAGGAGGGAACATGAAAGAGCCCGGTTCCGTGGCGAAGCGTGCGCGCGCGTCCCAGCGACTCGACGAGGATGTCGCACCCATCGCCTACCACCTCGCGCTCGCGGTCGACCCCGTACGCGGACCGGAGTACAGCGGCGAGGTTGCGATCCGGCTCCGTCTCGACCAGCCGCGACGCCAGATCGTGCTCCACGCGGCGGAACTGAAGATCCCGCGCGCTCGAATCGAGAGCAACGAGGGCTCCTGGGCCGCGCCCGTGGCGCTCGACGCGGAGCACCAGACGGCGACGTTCGCATTGCCGCGCCCGGTGGGTCCCGGCGAAGTGACGCTGCGGATCTCCTTCGCGGGCCGGCTGCGAGACGACTTGCGCGGCCTCTACGCAGCGAGCGCAGGTGGGCAGCCGTACGCGTTCTCGCAGCTCGAGGCTGCCGAGGCCCGGCGTTTCTTTCCGTGCCTCGACGAGCCCTCGATGAAGGCGCGCTTCACGATCAGCGTCGAGACGCGTGCCGCGCTCGCGGTGGTATCGAACTCGCCCATCGCCCGCACCGAGAAGCTCGCCGGCAACCGCAAGCGCGTCCATTTCTCCGCGACACCTCGTCTCTCGACGTACCTCGTCGCACTCGCCGTCGGCCCACTCGAACGCTCCCGCGCCGTGAAGCTCGGCAAGACGGAGATTCGCGTCTGGCATGCTCCCGGCAAGGGGGCCCTCGTCGCCTTCGCGCTCGAAGCCGCGCGGGAGACGCTGGCGCTGCTCGAGCGCTGGTTCTCCCTGCCCTATCCCTACGAGAAGCTGGATCTCGTCGCCGTCCCGGACTTCGAAGCCGGCGCCATGGAGAACGCCGGCGCGGTCTTCTTTCGCGAGAACCTGCTCCTGCTCGACCCGAAGAGCGCGACGCTCGCGGAGAAGAAACGCGCCGCGGAAGTCATCTGTCACGAGCTCGCGCACATGTGGTACGGCGATCTCGTCACGATGGCGTGGTGGGACGATCTCTGGCTCAACGAAGCATTCGCGACGTGGATGGCGTTCCAGATCGTCGACCAGTGGAAGCCCGAGTGGAAGATGTGGCAGGACTTCCAGCATCACAGGGCAGCGGCACTACGCCTGGATGCCCTCCGGCATACGCATCCGATCCACACGGAGGTACACACTCCCGCGCAGGCCACCGAGAACTTCGATCTCATCACCTACGAGAAGGGTGCGTCGGTCGTGCGCATGCTGGAGCGTTACCTCGGCCCGTCGGCGTTCCGCAAGGGCGTGCGCGCCTACATCCGCCGACACCGCGAGAGCAACGCGGTTGCGGCCGATCTGTGGCGCGCGCTGACCGAGGCAGCGGGGGAGGAAGTCGAACCGATCGTGCGGGGCTGGATTGATCGAGAGGGACTTCCCGTGTTGACGCTCTTGCGCGGGCGCAGTGGGGGCCGGACTCTGCTCCGCCTGCGGCAGGAGAGGTTCGTCGCCCAACCGGCGGGACGTCCCGGACGACCCAGAGAACGCGCGGCCGGCACACGTCGAACGGCCAGGAAGACCATCGAGAAGTGGCCGATCCCTTGGGTCGGTCGCATGGTGGGACCGAAGGGGCGCAGCCGATTGGTCCGCAAGCTCGTCACGGGCACCACGGACCGGATCGACCTCGGCCACGAACAGGTTCGTTTCGTCTATGGAAACGCCGACGAGGGGGGGTTCTTCCGCCCGCTCCACGACGCCAAGGAGCTGCAGGCCCTGGTGGATCATCTGCCGCAGCTCGGTGTCGTCGAGCGCATGGGGTTGGTGGACCACCAGTGGGCTCTCGCCCGCGCGGGCCGTGCGCCGCTGACGTCGTTTCTCACGCTGGTGGACGCGCTGGGAGACGAACCCGAGGCGGACGTGCTCCTCGCGCTGCGCGGTCCGCTCGCCTTCCTCGAGGACCGGCTGGCCCCCGAACTGGGCGCGCCCGCGCGCGAGGAGTTCCGCGATCGCGTCGCGACGCGCTTCGGCCCGGCGCTCGCCGAGATCGGCTGGGATCCGCCCTCGCGCGAGCCGATCGACACGCGCGTCCGACGCGGCGTTCTCGTCGGCCTGCTCGGCGATGTCGCCGCCTGGCCGCCGGTACTCGAGGTGGCCAGCAAGCGATTCGACGCATATTTGAACCGGCGGGCAGCCGTCGATCCGAACCTCGCGGACGCCGTCGTGATGCTGGCAGCGCGCGTCGGAGATGCTGCGCGCTTCGATGCGATGCTGGAGGCATTCGAGGCCGCTGCGAACCCCCAGGAGCGGCGCCGCTTCCTGCTGGCACTGGCGGAGTTCCGCGACGAAAGACTGGTGCGACGCGCGCTGTCTCTGTGCCTCGGACCGCGCATTCCCACACAGGACATGGCGATCGTGATGGCGCGACTGCTGGGCAATTCGGCGGCGCGAGAGATCAGCTGGGAGTTCACGAAGAAACACTGGACGAGGCTGCGCAAGCGGATGCCGCCGATGCTCGTGACGCGACTCATCGAAGCCACTCCCGCTCTCGGAGAACGACATCGAAAGGACGTCGAGAAGTTCTTTCGCGAGCATCCGTTGCCGACGGGGACCCGTGCGCTGGAGCAGGCGCTCGAGCGCTTCGAGCTGGATGCGGCGTTCTGCCGGATCGCGAGCGACGACCTGGCGCGCTGGCTCGCCGGGTCGGAGTCGTGAGGCAGGTCTGGATCTCGCGGACCGGTCCTCCGGAAACGCTGGAGCTGCGCGAAGCGCGCGATCCGCTGCCGGGGCCCGGAGAGGTTCGGATCCGCGTCGAGGCGGCCGGAGTGAACTTCGCCGACGTCATGGGTCGCCTGGGCCTCTACCCGGACCTCCCGTCGCTGCCGGTGGTACCCGGCTACGAGGTCGCCGGACGCGTCGACGCGGTCGGCACGGACACCTTCCCGGATTGGGTGGGACGCGATGTGCTCGCGATGACACGCTTCGGCGGCTACTCCGACGTCGTATGCGTTCCCGAACGGCAGGCCTTCACGCGACCCGACGGACTGTCGGCGGAACTCGGCGCCGCACTCCCCGTCAACTACCTGACCGCGTACCAGTTGATCGAGGTGATGGGGGCCCTGCGCTCCGGAGACACCATGTTGGTCCACTCGGCCGGCGGCGGCGTCGGCATCGCGGCCGTCCAGCTGGCGCAACGGATCGGTGCCAGGGTCATCGGCACGGCGTCGGAAAGAAAGCACGCAGCGCTGCGCGAGATGGGCGTCGAGCATTGCATCGACTATCGACGCGAAGACTTCGAGACCCGCGTGCGCGAACTCACGGGCGGTCGCGGCGTCGAGCTGGCGCTGGATGCCGTCGGCGCGGCTTCGTTTCGCAAGAGCTACCGCTGCCTGGCTCCCACGGGACGGCTCGGATTGTTCGGGCTGTCGGCGGCGGCGCCGGCCAAGAAGCGCCAGCCGGTGGCGGCGTTGCGGGCCGGGCTCTCGACGTTGAGACTTCGCTGGGGGCCGCTCGGTCTGATGAACGAGAACAAGGGCGTCTTCGGCGTCAACCTCGGCCATCTCTGGGGCGAGACCGAGCGCATTGCCGGCTGGATGGAGACGCTTCTCGGGTACTGGAAGCAGGGTGCCCTCCGACCGACCGTCGCCAAGAGCTTCCCGCTCGAACTCGCCGCCGAGGCGCATCACTTCCTGCAGGATCGGCGCAACTTCGGGAAGGTGTTGCTGGTCGCCCCGAAAAGTTGACGATCGAACCCGGCCCCTTGGTTGACGGCGGGCGACCGGGGGATCAAGGGGCGGGGTCGGGCGTCGGGGCCGGGGGCTCGGCAGCGGCGGGGGCTTCCGGTTCGGCGGCGGCCTCGGGTGCGGGTGCGGGCGGAGGCGGAGGCGCGGGGACCGGTAGGCCCAGGCGCTCGAGTTCCTGGTCGATCAATACGGCGAAGTGATCGGCGCTGCGCGCGCCGGCGATGGGAAGCCCGTTGACGTAGAACGCGGGCGTGCCGGCCACGCCGATGCGCTCGCCGGCTTGGACGTCGGCCTGCACCGTCGGGGCATGCCGATCCTCGGCGAGACACGCGTCGAATGCCGCGCGATCGAGGCCGACCTCGCTGGCATAGTTCTTCAGCTCCTCCTCGCCGAGCTTCGGCGACTCGCGAAAGAGCACCTGGTGGAACTCCCAGAACTTTCCCTGATCCTGCGCACAGAGCGACGCTTTCGCGGCGCCGCGCGCCTGCGGGTGGATGTTGTCGAGCGGAAACTGGCGAAAGACCAGCCGCACCTGTGTCGGATAACGCTCGAGCACCTGCTCGACGAGCGCCTCCGCGCTCTTGCAGAACGGGCACTGGTAGTCGCTGAACTCGACGAGCGTGATCGGCGCATCGGCCGGGCCGCGGGCGGGTCCCTCCCCGACGATCTCGAACCGCGGCGGCTCGAGCAGACTCTCGAAACCGAGCTCCGTGCGCAGCGCGGTCAGGTACTCCTGCGCCGCACTCTGGCGCTTCTGCTGTTCGAGCTGGCGACGCACCGACGGCTGGACCTGTGCGAAGGTACGCTTGCCGTAACGCTGCTTGTGTTCCTCGTAGAACGCCTTCACCTCTTCGTCGCTGACGGTGCCGCGCTTCTCGATCTCTTCGCGCAGCAGCTCCTGCGCATCCTTGCCCTGCTCCGCAGCCGCCGCCTCGAGAGCCTGCTCGCCGGCCATCTGTTCGAGCGCTCGCTTGCGGATCTCGAAGACGCGCGACGGATTGCGGTTCCCCGTGGCGTTGTCGTAGAGCTTGCCCATGATCCACTCGTCGATGGCGCCCGCTCGGACGTCCTGGCCGGCGATCCGGCCGACCAGTTCGCCCGCATCATCGCTTTGGCCCGCATGGTCGCCCGTCGCGACTTGGCCGTCCTCGCCCGGGGAACAAGCGACGGCGAGGGGAAGAGCCAGGCCGAGGGCGAGGCTGAGGCCGAGGCCCAGGACTCGCTGGATACGATCGCGAATGGAATGCATGAAACCTCCAGATACGAAGAGCGGCGGAGTATAGCCGGGTCCGTCCAGGTCCCCGCAACTCCGGGTCACCGCACCGGCGAGAGATCCCAGATCTGGGCTGCATACTCGCGAATCGCGCGATCGGACGAGAAGCGGCCCGTCCGCGCGACGTTCAGGATGGCCCGACGGGACCAGTCCGTGACGTCTCGGAAATCTCGCGCCACGCGTTCCTGCGTCGTCACGTAGGACTCGAAATCGGCCAGCACGAAGTACGGATCCCCGTGATCCAACAGGTTCTGCAGGATCGGTCCGAAGACGCCGGGCTCGTCGGCCGAGAAGCGCTCAGTGCCAATCGCGTCGAGAACCCGCCGGATCGCGGGACTTGCTTCGTAGCGTTCCCGGGGATCGTACCCGCCCTCCGCGCGCAGGCTCGCGATCTCCTCGGCCCGCAGTCCGAACAGGTAGAAATTCTCGTCCCCTACGGCATCGCGGATCTCGACGTTGGCGCCGTCCAGTGTACCGATCGTCAGGGCACCGTTCAGCGAGAGTTTCATGTTGCCCGTTCCAGACGCCTCGAATCCGGCCGTCGAAATCTGCTCGGAGAGGTCTGCCGCCGGAATGATCTGCTCGGCAAGCGAGACGCGGTAGTCCGGAATGAAGGCCACGCGCAGCTGCCCGGCGGTCCGCAGATCCCGGCTCACCACGTCCGAGAGATTGCAGAGCAGGCGGATCACCAGCTTGGCCATCCAGTATTCTGGCGCGGCCTTCCCGGCGAATAGACACGCGCGCGGCGCCTCGAGCTCCCGGCCGTCCTCGGTGATCTGCAGATAGAGATGGATCGCGTGGAGCGCGGCGAGCAGCTGGCGCTTGTACTCGTGCATGCGCTTGACCTGCACGTCGTAGATCGCGTCGGGGTCGAGCGCGACGCCGGCGGTGCGCTCGACCCCCTGCGCCAGACGCTCCTTGTTGGCGCGCTTGATCGCGCGAAACTCGGCCTCGAACGTGCCGTCGTCTGCGAACGGCTCGAGCGCCCGCAGCTGCTCGAGGTCGGTGATCCAGCCGTCGCCGATCCGCTCGGTAATCGCGCGGGCGAGAGCGGGATTCGCCTTCGCCAGCCAGCGACGTGGCGTCACACCATTGGTGACGTTGCGAAACTTCTCGGGCCACAGTTCCGCAAAGTCCGGGACGAGCCGGCTCTTGACCAGCTCGGAATGCAGCGCCGACACGCCGTTCACCGCATGGCTGCCGACGATGGCGAGATGTGCCATCCGGACGTGCTTGGGGTCTGACTCGTCGAAGATCGAGAGCCGTCGCACGCGCTCGACATCCCCGGGCCAGCGCAGCTCCACGGCCTGCAGATGACGCGCGTTGATGTCCTCGATGATCTGCAAGTGTCGCGGGATCACCCGCGCCATCAGCGGCCAGGACCAGTGCTCGAGCGCCTCGGGCAGCAGCGTGTGATTGGTGTATGCGAAGCTCTTGCGCGCAAGTGCGAGCGCGCGGTCGAAGTCGACGGCGTGCTCGTCGACGAGCAACCGGATCCACTCGGCAATCGCCAGTGCCGGGTGCGTATCGTTGAGCTGGATCGCCACGTGGTCGGGGAGTCCATCGAAGTCCGACCGCGTCTCCAGGTATTGCTGCAGAATGTCTCGCAGCGCACAGGCGACGAAGAAATACTCCTGGAGCAGGCGCAGCTCCTTGCCCTGCTCCGTCGAGTCCGAGGGGTAGAGCAGCGCGGAGATCCGCTCGCTCGACAGCTTGCGCTCGAAGGCCCGCAGGTAGTCGCCGCGATGGAAGATCTCGATGTCGAACTCGTCCGGCGCACGCGCCGAGAACAGGCGCAGGTGATTCACGGTCCTGCCGCCCCACCCGACCACCGGCATGTCGTACGGCACGCCGACGATGACACGCCAGTCCCGCCATTCCGCAGCGCCCGGTGGGCGGCGCGTCGCGCTTCCATACACCGGAACCCAGCACGAACGCTCCGGGCGCTCGATCTGCCACGACGCGCCCGGCCGCCGCCACGCCTCCGGGTACTCGCGCTGTTGGCCGTTCTCGATCGCCTGCCGGAACAACCCGTAGTCGTAGTTGATGCCGTAGCCGTAGCCCGGCATGTCCAGCGTCGCGAGCGAGTCGAGATAGCATGCCGCCAGCCGTCCGAGGCCGCCGTTGCCGAGTGCGGCGTCCGGCTCGGCGTCGACCACGGCTTCCCAATCGACGCCCAGGGCGCGCAGCGAGCGTTCGACCGGATCGAGCAGCCCCAGGTTGAGCAGCGTATTGCCGAGCGAGCGGCCGATCAGGAACTCGACGGAGAGGTAGTAGAGGCGCTTGGCGTCGGCCTCGCGGTAGCGTTGCTCCGTCTCGAGCATGCGCTCGATCAGCGGCTCGCGACTCGCCAGCGCGATCGCCGCCACGAAGTCGCGCGGCGACGCCTCTTCCCAGCGCTTCCCCAGCAGATAACGGACATTGCGCTGGATCGAGCGCAGAAACCCGTCACCGTCGCTCGGCGGGCCGTCCCCAGCGCGGGCATGCATGCGGCTGTTCCCCCCAGTTCGACGACCGTTTCCCTGCGAAGGCGGCCGCAGGACTGCGCAGCATACCCGATCGAACGCGGAGCTCCCCGGCTCTCAATCCGTGCGCGCGCGCAGCGCCGCGAGAACGGCCTGCACGACGGGGTCATCGTGCAGCTCCGCCACTGTGCGCGTCATCCGCCGCGACCAGCTCCGGTGTCGATCGACCGCTATGCCCGGCACGTTGACCGGGTCCGATTCTCCGGCCAGGTCGTCGAGCGGCGCGGCGACCAGCGCCGCGGGGGTGCGGGCCAGGAACGCGTGAACCGCGAGCACGAGCTCCGCGGGCCCGACGTTCTCGTGCACCGGCAGCAGGCCCTCACTGCGCAGTCGGTCGCACAGCGCGCGGTACTCCACGGTGCGCGCGGCCAGCGCGCGAGCGAGCGTCTCGTCATCCGGGAACTCGCCGACCCGCCGGCGGATCGCCAGATCAGCCCCTTCGGCGAAGCCGGCCAGCGGCACCAGATCGTGCGTCTGTACCGTCGCGAGCGCGTGCTCCGGAACGGCCGACGGCGGGCGGTAGACGCCATCATCACGCTCGAAGTACGCCACCGACGACGACAGGATCGACCACTCGGCGAGTTCCTCGCGAAACCCGGGAGGGACCGTTCCGAGGTCCTCGGCAATGATCAGTGCGCCGGCGCGACGGCTCTCGAGCGCGAGAATGCCCAGCATCTCGTCGAGCCGAGACTGCACGTAGGCGCCGCCATGGCCGGGCTGGCCATCGGGGATCCAGAACAGTCGCACGAGGCCCATCGCGTGGTCGATGCGCAGTGCACCGGCGTGGGCGAGGTTCGCGCGCAGCAGACGGCTCCACATCCGGTACCCGTCGGCCCGCAGGCGGTGGGGATCGAGCGGGGGGAACCCCCAGTTCTGACCCTCCGGCGCGTAGCCGTCCGGCGGAGCACCGACCGACACGCCGTGCGCGAAGAGGTCCTGCGCCATCCAGGTGTCGGCCGAGTCTGGGGCCGAACCGACCGCGAGATCCTGATAGATCCCGATTGCAAGACCGGCATCGCGGCCCCGCGCGGAAGCCCGCGCGAGCTGGACATCGAGCTCGAACTGCAGCCACATGCGGAACTCGATCTCCTCCGCATGCTCGCGCCGGAACGCCTCGACGGCCGGCGCGCGCGGATCGCGATAACACTCCGGCCAGCGCGACCACTCGCAAGCCGGCGCTCCGACAGTCCCGAGACGATCCGCCAACACCTCCCACGTCGCGAAGTCTTCGAGCGCCGCACCCTGATTCGCGCGAAATCGCTCGAAGGCGGCTGCCCGGGACGTCACCGCACCACTGCGCTGGAAGCAGCGGTAGAGCGGGCGCAGGATCGACAGCTTTGCGTCGAGCACCGTTCCGTGATCGAGCATCGGCGCTGCGCGAAGAGCGGCGAGCTGGCTCTGGAAGCGCCGATCCGCGAACCGCTCGCGGGCCTCGACACAAATCGCGAACTCCGGAACGGCCTCGACGTCGAGATACAGCACGTTACGGAACAGCCGACTCGAGGGACTGTACGGCGTGATCGAAAGCCCGCGGTTCGCGATCGCGTGCAGAGGATTCACGCCGACGAAGGCGCCGCCCGCCTGAGCGCACCAACCCAGCAGCTCGCTCAGATCGCTGCAATCGCCGACGCCCTGGTTGCCAGGGCTGCGCACCGTGTAGAGGTTGGCCCAGAGCCCGAAACCGCGCCGTCCACCCAGGATTTCCCGCACCGACAGGGCAGTCCTCGGCGCGATCACCAGACGCTGCACGTCCCGATGCAGCCCCCCCGTCGCGTCGATGAAGAAACGCAGTTCGTGATCGCCGGCAGGTGGGCGCGCCGGCAGCGCGAGTTGCACGAGGCCCGCAGCGCGATCTGCCAGCGTGCAATCTTCGGACGGCTCCGGCCAACAGCCCTCGGACGCGGAGACGGTCCCGTCCTCCGCATGCAGCTCGAGTCGCCACCGTGCAGTGCCGACGCCGGCGGGAATCCGAACCGGCACGGACGGAACCTCATCCTCTCGCTCGCGCCAGACCTGTACCCGGTCGATCCACTGTTCCGACTCCTCCGCATCGAGCACCTCGAGGGCGGCCGCCGCGCGAACGTCATCCGTCGCGTCGATACGCATCGCTGCCAGCAGCGCCTCGCGCGTCGCATCACTCGTCACGCGTTGAACCCCGGTCAGATCCCAGTACGATGCGAGGATTCCCATGCGCTCGGCCAACGCGCGCAGCCGCGGTCGATCGGCACTCACGACGCAGCCTGCCACGCGAGCACGACGAGTCCGTGCGGAGCGACGCGCACGCGAGCGTTTGCGCGAAAGCAGCGGTCTCCACCGGGGCACGCCGTATTCACCTGCTCGTGCCAAGCCCCCGCGCCCGCGACGGGCGGGAGCGTGAAGGCGTGCGTCCGGGGTCCTCCATTGACCAGCAGCAGCACCGTCGCCGCGGACTGCTCGCGGCCGATCTCGTCCAGCGAATCGGCGGCCTCGGCGGGAATCCACAACGCCAGGGTCCGCCGTCGTGGATCGGCCCAATCGCCAGGAGTCATCGGCTTCGCGTCGGGCCGCAGCCAGCGCACGTCGTCGGGGAGACCGGGACCGAGCGGCTCGCCGTCGAAGTGTCGCCGCCTTCGCCAGACGGCATTCTGTTGGCGAAGCTCGAGCAACGTGCGCGCGAAGGCGAGAAAGTCCCGATCGGCCTCGTTCGGCTCCCAATCGATCCACGTGAGCTCGTTGTCCTGGCAGTAGGCGTTGTTGTTGCCGCGCTGCGTGCGTCCGAGCTCGTCGCCATGGGAGAGCATCGGAATCCCCTGCGACAGCGCGAGTGTCGCGAACAGGTTGCGCCGCGCGCGTTCGCGGAGCTTCTGGATGCGGGAAGATCCCGTCGGTCCCTCGACACCCCAGTTGCGGCTCTCGTCGGGCCCGCCGTCGCGGTTCTCCTCGCCGTTGGCCTCGTTGTGCTTCTCGGCGTAGGTCACGAGATCCCGCAGCGTCATGCCATCGTGCGCCGCGACGAAGTTGATGCTGGCCTGCGGGGGACGGCTTGGCGCGAACACATCGCTCGAACCGGCGAGGCGTGACGCCAGATCGGGGAGCTGCCCCTCGTCGCCGCGCCAGAAACGCCGGGTGGCGTCGCGAAAGCGGTCGTTCCATTCGGACCAGCCGACCGGGAAACGTCCGAGCTGCCAGCCGCCGGGACCGAGATCCCACGGCTCGGCGATCAGCTTCACGCGCTGCAGCGTCGGGTCTTGTTGGATCAGCTCGAAGAAGCGCCCAAAGGGCTGGAACTCGATCGGATCCCGGGCGAGCACCGGCGCCAGGTCGAAGCGAAAGCCATCGACGTGCATCTCCTCGACCCAGTAGCGGAGGCTGTCGAGCACGAGCTGCAGCGCGCGGGGCTGCGTCGTATCGAGACTGTTCCCACAGCCGCTGAAGTCCAGATACTCGCCGGGTGCATCGGGCCGGAGCCGGTAGTACCGGGCATTGTCGAGTCCGCGCAACGAGAGCGTCGGACCGTCGTGGCCGCCCTCGGGTGTGTGGTTGTAGACGACGTCCAGGATGAGTTCGAGCCCCGCGCGGTGAAGTCGCTTCACCATCTCGCGGAACTCGGAGATCTGTTGTCCGTGGGCGCCACTCGCGAAACGCGAGTCCGGGGCGAAGAAGCCGAGGGTCATGTAGCCCCAGTAGTTCGGCAGCCCGAGTGTCGCCAGATGCAGATCGATCGCGTGGTGATGGATCGGCATCAGCTCGACGGCAGTAACGCCGAGACCGAGCAGGTGTTCGAGGACCGGCTCGGCGGCCAGTCCCAGGTAGCGACCGCGATGCTCCGGCGGCACCTCGGGATGTCGCATGGTCATCCCCTTCACGTGGCACTCGTACAGCACCGTTCGACTCCACGGCGTTCGCGGCGGCGCATCGTCCTGCCAGTCGTAAGAAGGCTCGACGATCAAAGCTTTCGGAACCCACGGTGCGCTGTCCCGCGGATCGGGTGCGTCGGGGTGAGCGGGGTCGTGCCCGCGCAAGGCGTCGTTCCAGACCACGGGACCGGTGATCGCGCGCGCGTAGGGGTCAACGAGCAATTTGGCCGGCGCGAAGCGATGGCCGGAGGCTGGCTGCCAGGGTCCGTGCGCGCGCAGGCCGTAGAAGTGGCCGGGATGGAGACCGCGAACCCGGCCGTGCCAGACGTCCCCCGTGCGTTGGGGAAGCTCGATCCGTGCCGTTTCCGTCGCGTCGTCGGAGCCGTCGAAGAGACAGACCTCGATGCGCGTCGCATGCGCCGAGCAGACGGCGAAATCGACGCCGGGGCCGTCTTCGTCGACGCGATAGTGGGCTCCGAGCGGGGCCGGCGCACCGGGACGTACACGCATCGAGGTCAGATCCGTCGCGCGGCCTCGCGGACCACGGCCGCGAGAATCGTTTCGTAGGTCGCCGCCGGTGCGCGCCAGGAGACGTCGAGCGAGAGCAACCGAGCGATCACCGCGTCGGCACCGGCTCCGCGGAGCAGGCCGGCGGCACGCTCGGCGGCGCTCACCAGCGCGGCCGGCGTCAGCGGCTCGAACAGAACGCCGGTCTCGCCGTCTCGGATCGTGTCGGCGAGGCCGCCGACGGCATGGGCGATCGGCACTGTGCCGTAGCGTTGTGCGACGAGCTGGACGAGTCCGCAGGGCTCGAAGCGCGACGGGACCAGCACGCCATCCGCCCCTGCATAGAGCCGGCGCGCGAGCGTCTCGTCCCAGCCGATGGTCACGGCGACGCGCTCGGGCCACCGCCGCGCCGCGACGCGCAGGCGCTCGGCGAGATCGGGGTCGCCATCGCCGAGCAGTGCCAGCGAGGCGCCGCGTTCGATCAGCGCCGGGATCGCATCGGCGAGCACGTCCCAGCCCTTCTGCTCGGTGAGCCGGCCGATCGCCACCAGCAATCGCCCGGGTTCCGGGGTCATCAGACCGAGTGATGTCAGCAGATGCGCACGGCAGGTGCCCTTCGGCTTCGGATACTCGGCGCCGAAACGGGCCGGCAGCGCCGTATCCGTCTGCGGATCGTTGCGCTCGACATCGATCCCGTTCGCAATGCCCAGCAATCGATGCGCGCGCGAGCGGTAGACGCCGTCGAGGCCGGCTCCAAATGCCTCCGTCTGGAGTTCGGCCGCGTGCGTCGGCGATACCGTGAGAATCCGATCCGCCCAGACGAGACCGCCCTTGAGAAAGCAGACATCGCCCCAGAACTCGAGGGCATCCGGGTGGAACAGCTCCCTCGGCAGCCCCGTCGCCAGCATCTGCGACGCAGAAAAGCGACCTTGATACGCGCTGTTGTGGACCACCTGGACGCAGCCGATCCCTCGGGCAGCGCCGAAGTCGTGCAGCGTGCGCAGACAACAGAGCGACAACGCCGCATGCCAGTCGTGCGCGACGAGTACGTCCGGCGTCTCGGACGCCGTCCGCACCGCCACTGCGCGGGCGAACGCAGCGAAGCGGCGGGCCTCGAGGTCGGCCCCGGGGAGGCCATAGAGATGCGGGACGTCGAAGAGCGCCGGGAGGTCCAACAACAGCAGCCGCAGTGCACCCAGCCTGCCCTCGAGCCAGCGCCCCGTGTGCTCGCCGCCCGGCAGCCCGACCTGGACGGGACCGGCTGCTTCGAGCGGTGGGAGCTGCGGACTCTCGAGAATCCGACGATGGGCCGGCAGCAGGCACGTCAGCTCATGACGACGGTCGGCCAGCGCCGCGGCCAACCCGGCGACGGCTTCGCCGAGGCCGCCCGACAGCACCAGCGGCGCCAGCTCGGAGGCGGCGAAATGGATCCGCAGCCGCCGGCCGCGTGACGGACGCCGCACCCCGCTCTTCGCCGTCCGCGGCCGCCCTGCCGGCGGCACGCGGCGCCCTCGGAGCGGGCGCTTCGAAGCTCTAGCGGCCATTGGCGTGGATCACTCGACGTCGAATTCGTCGTGCTGGCCGAGATCCTGACGCGTCACGACGACCACGCCGCCCTCACTCACGGTGAAGCGACCGCGATCGCGCTCGAAGTCGTAACCGATTTCCTCGCCGGGCGGAATCGTCACCCCCTTGTCGACGATGCAGCGCCGCAGGCGCGCGCCGCGACCGACATCGACGTTGGGAAAGAGCACGCTTTCCGAGACGTGACTGTAGCTGTTGACGCGTACGTTCGTGAAGACCACCGTTTTCTCGATGTGGCCACCAGAAATGATGCTGCCAGCGCCGACGATCGAGTCCACGGCGCTGCCCACGCGCTTACGCGCCTCGTCGGCGAACACGAACTTGCAAGGCCCTGTCCCCGCCTGAACCCCGCGGATCGGCCACAGTTCGTTGTAGAGATTGAGCTGCGGCTCGACCGACACCAGATCCATGTTGGCCTCGAAGTACGAATCGATGGTCCCGACATCCCGCCAGTAGCCGCGCGAATGTTCGCTCTCACCCGGACAGAGCTGGGACGTGAAATCGTAGGCCGCCACCTTGCGGCGGCCGTGGACGCTGGTCAGGATGTCGCGGCCGAAGTCGTGCGTCGTCTCTTCTTGCTCGACGTTTCTCCGCAGCTCCTCGATCAGCGTCGACGTGCGGAACGCGTAGTTCCCCATCGACACGAGGGTGCGCTCGGGATCGCCCGGGATCGGCGGCGGATCGGCCGGCTTCTCGACGAAACCGCGCATCCAGCCGGACGCGTCGACTTCGATGCAGCCGAACGCGCGGGCCGCCATTGCGCGCGGCACCGCAAGCGCCGCGACGGTGAGGTCGGCCCCGACCGCGCGGTGATGCTCGGCCATCAGACCGATGTCCATCTTGTAGACGTGGTCGGAGCCGAAGACCAACACGTCGGCAGGCCGCGTGTCGCGCAGCAGGTCGAGATTCTGATAGATGGCATCCGCCGTCCCGCGGAACCACGTGGGGCCGATGTTCATCGCCGCCGGCACAGGCTCGATGAACTCGTCGACCACCGTCGAGGCCAGCGACCAACCGCGTGCGAGATGCCGCACCAGCGACGTGGCGCGGTACTGGGTAAGCACCTTGATGCGCTGGAAGCCGCTGTTCACCAGGTTCGACAGCACGAAGTCGACGAGCCGGTAGCGGCCGCCGAAGTGCATCGCGGGCTTGCTGCGCTCGCGCGTCAGCGGGTATAGGCGCTTCCCCTCCCCGCCAGCGAGCACGAGCGACAGGACGTCTCGCATCGCGGGCCTCCTACGGGTGGATAACGACGGACCGCGAGGCCATCAAGGCGTGCAACCTGCCGCTTCTCGAGCGGGCGTGTCAGTCCGGCGGACGACAGGCTCCGCGAGAAAATCGCCGCGTCACCCGCTCTTCCCCGCGATGTCATTGAGCGACCAGTCGTAGTCGAACCACACGATCCGCGGGTCCGGCCCGAGGGCACCGAGCGCTTGCCGAACCGACGGCTCCAGATACGGCCGGACGTAGGCCAGCACCCCGTCGGCCGTGCGGAAGTCTTCGGCGAACCAGTCGAAGATCTTCGACAGCCGCACCTGTCCGGATTCGACGCGGAGCCCCTTGTCCGGATCGGCGAGCCAGTCGCGCATCGCGGCGTCGAGCTGCGCGTCGAGCCGCTCGGCTCGATACGCCTCCCTCCGCAGCGACGGACACGAGGTGGACGCACAGACGATCGCCGCGTGGATGCGCGGCTCGCCGATCGGTCGCAGGATCCGGTGCTCGACCTCATCGAGCGTGACGGAGCGTCCGGCGACCTTCCCGGCCGGCCGCTTCCAGACGGACCGAAATAGCGAGCCGATGTCGCGGATGCTGTCGACCGGCAGGTGGCGCACGACCATGTCGATGGCCAAGACGTTGTAGACGTCGATCCAGAACGCCAGGCGACCGGCGGGATCCATCGGCGGTGACGCCTGCTCGAGCCCGGCAACGAAGGCGCGCCATGCGGGATCGCGCGCGAGTCCAGCGTAGTCGACGCGAACGCCCGCGACGTCCGCCGTCTCCTTCGTGTAGCGCTCGAGAAATCCGTCCCAGGCATCGGCATCGAGTGTCGTGGCGCCGCCCGTCGCAGGCAGAAGCATCGACGAGATCCCCAGCGCCACAGCAGCCGCTACCACCCGACGCATCCAGCTCTCGATTCGCAGTGTCTTCATATTGGCTTGGATGCCGAAGCCGATCGAGCGATTCGCGTCATTCGGCCGCGGCGTCGGCCGCCTCGCACAGCTCCCGGAACGACGCGTCGATCGCCACCACGAAGTCATGCAGGTCCGGGAACTGCTCCCAGTCGGCATTGAAGCCCCAGTAGAGGCCGCCGGCGTAGCTGAACAGCGCGATCCCGAGACCCTGGCTCTCGAAGAGTGGCACCATCGGGTAGCTCTCGAGCATGCGCGCGCCCAGCAGGTAGAGCGGAATCTGCGGCCCCGGCACGTTCGTGACGACGAGGTTCGACACGCGGTTCGCAAACGCGAGCCGCGCCGCCAAGGCCGCCAGCGTCGGCGCCGTCCACTCCGAAACGGAACTCAGCACGTCGGCGCCGAGCGCCTGCTTCGATTGCTTCAGATCCGCGGTGATCGCGCGCACGGATTCGAGCCTGCGCGCGGGATCGCGCTCGGCGATCGGCAGCCGAGCCACGAGCGAGGACACGCGATTGCCGAGCGTCCCGCTCTCCTCCGCGCTGCGAACCGAGACCGGACAGAACGCGCGAAAGTCGAGTTCGCGTTGGCGCTTCAGCGGAATCCCGCGCTGTTCGAGGAAGCGAGAGACCGCGCCGGCCACCGTCGCCAGCACGACGTCGTTGACGGTCCCGCCGAGGTGGTCCTTCACGCGCTTCACCTCGGCGATGTCGAAGCCCACCCAGTCGAAGCGGCGATGCGGCCCGATCGGGCGATTCAGCGGCGTATCCGCCGCCGGCGACAGCGCCGACGAAAGCGCCTGTCCGACCCCGCTGAGGACATCGCCGAGCTGTTCCATCGCACGCTCCGGCTTCCGCAGCGCGGAGAGCGCTGCCGCGCCGAGCACGAACGGCGTCGCCACCCGTCGCCAGGTGGCGTCGCGCAGCAGTTCGAGTCCACTCGGCGCCGGGTTCGGGTACCAGGTGGGACCCGGCTCGAACTCCTTGTTCGGCGTGACGCCGAGCAGCACGGCCAGCAGGTCCGCACCGGACACGCCATCCACCATGCAGTGGTGCGTCTTGCACACGAGTGCGAAGCGGTCGTGCTCGAGCCCCTCGATGACCCACATCTCCCACAGCGGCCGGCGGCGGTCGAGCTGCTGCGAAAGGATGCGCGCGCACAGTCGCTTCAACTGGCGATCATCCCCCGGTGCCGGCAGCGCCGCGTGGCGCACGTGGTAATGGATGTTGAAGCGATCGTCGTCCACCCACACCGGGTGGTTCTCGATCGGGATCCACGCGAGGCGCTGTCGATAGCGCGGGATCCGGTGCAGCCGAGACTCCACGGAGTCGCGGATGGCATCGATGTCGACGCCGCCTTGCGGCGTGGCGAGGGAGCCCCGCTCGAACAGGAAGGCCCCCGCCACGTGCATGTGGATGGACGGTCCCTCGAGCTCGAGGAAGCTGCGGTCCTGAGCCGTGAGCCGGTCGTAGAGCGCCATCGGTCCCTCCCCGTCCATCCCCTCTCGTCGCGATCTCCCAGAGGATGCCGGAAGCCCCGCACCGATGCGACCCGGCTCAGACCACGGACACGTCGTCGTCGCCGAAGGCCTGCGCGATCAGCGCCGCCTGGCGTTTGCGATGCAGCCGCATCGAGCCGCCTGCCGGCGCGGCGTAGGCGGGGCGGCCGGCGTACCCGAAGGCGACTCCATCCGGGAGCAACGCTTCCGCCAGTTCCCGGACGAAGGACCAGCCGCCCATGTTCCGGGGCTCCTCCTGGACCCACATGGCTTGCTCGAGTCGTCCATAGGGCGCCAGTGCCGCGGCGAGTTCGTCGGCGGGCCACGGATAGAGCTGCTCGACGCGCAGGATCGCGACGTCGCCGGCCTGCCGCTTCTCGCGCTCCTCGAGCAGCTCGTAGTAGACCTTGCCGGAGCACAGCAGCGCGCGGCGCACCGACTTCGCCGCCTGCTCCGCCTGGGAGTCGCCTAGCACCGGCTGGAAACGCCCCTCGGAGAACTCCTCCGGCTTCGACACGGCGCGCGGCGACCGCAGCAGGCTCTTCGGCGTGAAGACGATCAGCGGCGCGCGGAAGTTGCGGTGAATCTGGCGGCGCAGCACGTGGAAATACTGCGCCGGCGTCGTGCAGTTCACCACCTGCATGTTGTCCTCGGCGCACAGCTGCAGGTAGCGCTCGATGCGCCCACTCGAATGCTCCGGCCCCTGCCCCTCGTAGCCGTGCGGAAGCAGCATCACGAGGCCACTGATCCGCCCCCACTTCACCGCCGCGGACGCCAGGAACTGATCGATGATCACCTGCGCGCCGTTCGCGAAGTCCCCGAACTGTGCCTCCCACAGCACCAGCGTCATCGGGTCCGTCAGCGTGTAGCCGTACTCGAAGCCCAACACGGCTGCCTCGGACAGCAGGCTGTCGTAGACCTCGAAGCGACCCTGGGAGTTGCTGAGATGCGCGAGCGAGGCGTACTCGGTGGCGCTCGTCTGGTCCACCAGCACGGCGTGGCGATGGCTGAAGGTGCCGCGCGACGAGTCCTGTCCGGAGAGGCGAACTCCGAACCCCTCGAGCAGCAGCGATCCGAAGGCCAGCGCCTCGGCGAACGCCCAGTCGATGTCGGCGCCTTCGGCGATCGCCTTGCGCCGTTTCTCGAGGAACGGCTCGAGCTTGCGATGCACCTCGAAGCCCGACGGCAGCTCCGCGAGCCGCTCGCCGACCTGCTGCAGGCGCTCGATCGAAACGGCCGTCTCGCAGACTTCCGCGGGCGTCGTACGCGAGAAGCCGGTCCACGGCCCGCCGGGTTCGTAGGGCTCGTCGGGACCGGGCGGACGGGTCTTGATCGTCTCGAGCGCATGCTGGAGCTGCTCATTCTCCTGCGCCTCCATGCGCTCGGCGTCTTCCTTCGTAATGACACCGGACTCGATCAACGAGGCCTGATACAGCTGCCGCACCGGCGTGGTCTCGCGAATCTTCTGGTACAGCAGCGGCTGCGTGAAGCTCGGCTCGTCGCCCTCGTTGTGGCCGTGACGGCGGTAGCAGACGAGGTCGATGACCACGTCCTCGGTGAAACGCTGGCGATACTCGAACGCGAGCAGCACCACGTGCACCACGGCTTCCGGATCGTCGCCGTTCACGTGGAACACCGGCGCCTGCAGCATCTTCGCGACATCGGTGCAGTACAGTGTCGAGCGCGTCTCGGCCGGCGACGCCGTGAAGCCGATCTGGTTGTTGACCACGACGTGGACGGTGCCGCCGGTGGAGTAGCCGTTCAGGCGCGACAGATTCAGCGTCTCGGCCACGACGCCCT
>CAYOHN010000011.1:0-9162 GCA_964403735.1 uncultured Spirochaetales bacterium
GGCCGTTCCACGGCATCACCGGGACGTCGCGAGCCGCCAGCTGGAACGCGGAGTAGGCGGCATCGCGTAGGCGCGCCGCGGCCGTGCGGGCGGCCGCCGGCGCGCGCAGGGCGCTGAGTCCCGCGGCGGCGAGCTGTAGCGGCCGGCGAAGTCCATCGGTGAGCGCGAGGCCGGCGCGGGCAGCCGGGGGCGGCAGGCTCGGCGCCGGGGCCGCGTGCGCGGGCCGGGCCGCCCCATTCTTGGGGCTGGCGTCGAGGATCAGCTCGAGCAGCTGCGCCCCCGCCATCCCATCGACCATGCAGTGATGGACCTTCTGGAACAGCGCGCTGCGACCGCCATCGAGGCCTTCGAGCAGATGCATCTCCCAGAGCGGACGATCGCGATCGAGCGGCTGCACGAGCAGCGCTTCGACGGCTTCGCGACGCTCCGCCTCGCCGCCCGGAGACGGAAGCGCCCAACGCTGCAGGTGGCGGCCGAGAGAGAACTCGGGATCGTCCTCCCAGGTGGGATGTCCGAGAGCGAGCGGAACCGGGGTGACACGCTGGGTGTAGCGCCGAAGATGCGGGAGCCGCGCCTCCAGGCAGGACACGAGCGCCGCCCGCGACAGCGTCCCTTCGAGCACGGCGACACAGCCGATGTGCAGCAGCGCGTGCGGCCGTTCGAGATACAGGAACCCTGCATCCCGGGACGACATGCGACGCGGCGGCGTAGGAGCTCGCGTGGGCGCCATTCTCGTCCTTTCGAAGTCGCGCCTCGGTGCGCGACACGAGGTCGTGGAGCAAACACCGTGCCGGCCACTGCGCCACGGCGCGTGCCCCCGAGTCGAATCCCGAGCATCCGTGGACGCCGAACAGGCGCCCGCTGTCCGGCTTTCGGGCATCCCGACGAAAAGACCCCGCCAGCCCTTCGGCCGACGGGGTCGTCGAGATCGCGAGCGCCGGACGTGGCATCACACGTCGTAGTACAGCTCGAACTCGTGCGGATGCGGACGCAGCCGCAGCGAGTCGACGTCGTTCTCGCGCTTGTAGACGATGTAGGAATCGATGAGGTCCTGGTTGAAGACTCCTCCCTGGAGCAGGAACTCGTGGTCGTTCTCGAGCTCGCGGAGGGCTTCGTCGAGGCTGCCCGGCATCGTCGGGATGCCTTTCGCCTCCTCCGGCGACAGCGCGTAGATGTTCTTGTCGAGCGGCTCGCCGGGGTGGATCTTGTTGAGCACCCCGTCGATGCCGGCCATCAGCATCGCCGCGAACGCCAGGTACGGGTTGCAGGCCGGATCCGGGTAGCGAACCTCGACCCGCTTGGCCTTCGGGCTCTGGGAGTAGGTCGGAATCCGGCACGACGCCGACCGGTTGCGCGACGAGTAGGCGAGGTTCACCGGCGCCTCGTAGCCCGGGACCAGCCGCTTGTAGGAGTTGGTCGTCGGGTTCGTGAACGCCGCCAGAGCCCGCGAATGCTTCAGGATGCCGCCGATGTAGTACAGGCCCAGCTCGGACAGGCCCGCGTACTTGTCGCCCGCGAACAGCGGCTTGCCGTCCTTCCACAGCGACTGATGGGTATGCATGCCCGAGCCGTTGTCCTGGAACAGCGGCTTCGGCATGAACGTCGCGGTGAGCCCGTGGCGGCGCGCCACGTTCTTCACCACGTACTTGTACTTCATCAGCTTGTCGGCCATCGAGACCAGCGTGTCGAACTTCATGTCGATCTCGGCCTGGCCTGCCGTGGCGACCTCGTGATGGTGGGTCTCGATCTCGATCCCCATCTTCTCCATCTCGAGACACATCTCGGTGCGCAGATCCTGCTGGGTGTCGTGCGGCGGAACCGGAAAGTAGCCTTCCTTGTGGCGGATCTTGTAGCCGAGATTGCCACCGGCCTCCTCGCGATCGGTGTTCCACACGGCTTCGCCCGAGTCCAGCTCGTAGTAGCCGTGGTTCGCACCGGTGCCGAAGCGTACGCTGTCGAACACGAAGAACTCCGCCTCGGGTCCGACGAACGCCGTATCCGCAACACCGCTGTGCTGCAGATAGAGTTCGGCGCGCTTCGCGATCTGCCGCGGATCGCGGCTGTACGGCTGTCGGGACAACGGATCCACGACGTCGCAGATCAGCACCAGCGTCGGATGGGCGAGGAACGGATCGATGAACGCGGACGACGGGTCCGGGATCATCAGCATGTCGCTCTCGTTGATCACCCGCCAGCCGCGGATCGACGACCCGTCGAAGCCGTAGCCGTCTTCGAAGGTCGACTCCTCGAGGTGGGAGATCGGGTGCGAGCAGTGCTGCCAGAGACCCGGAGAATCGGTGATCCGGCAGTCCACCATCACGGCGTTGTGTTTCTTGGCGAGGGAGAGAACCGCTTTCGCGTCCATGTTCGAAGATCGTCCTTTCGCGGGCTTTGGCTCTTGGGCTCGTTGGGGGGGGTCGATCGAGATCAGACCGCTTCGGCGCCGCTTTCGCCGGTGCGGATGCGGATCACGTCCTGGAGCGGATAGACGAAGATCTTGCCATCGCCGATGCGGCCGGTGTTGGCCGCCTGGACGATCGCCTGGACGATCTTGTCCACGAGGTCGTCGCTGCACGCGATCTCGAGCTTGATCTTCGGCAGGAAGTCCACGACGTACTCGGCGCCGCGGTAGAGTTCGGTGTGGCCCTTCTGGCGCCCGAAGCCTTTGACCTCGGACACCGTCATGCCCTGCACGCCGATACCCTGCAGAGCCTCCTTCACCTCGTCGAGCTTGAAGGGCTTGATGATGGCCTCGACCTTGCGCATGACGGCTCCTCGTAGGGTAGGCGCGCCCCCGCGGCGGCAGCGCGCGGGGGCGGTGGGCTCTGGGAAGTGCTGGGACCGTGTTGAGCAAGGCGCATGCCAAGAGAAGAGAGGGCAGGAACGGCTCCCGAGCCCTCATCGCAGTCGAGAGGCCGACCCGCTGGTCATTTTCCGGGCAGCGCTGCACAAGGAGACGGCAGGAGCAGGGCGTAGGCCTGAAAAGAGAAAGGGCGCAGCACCCGAAGATGCTGCGCCCTCTCGACAGACCGGTTCAGCGGCGGATCAGTTGCCGATGAACTTGTTGAAGTTGTAGACCACCTCGAAGAAGAGCGTGATCTGGTCGGACTCTTGGGCCGGGAACGACGGCCCGCTGCTATCGTACGTGTTCTGGAAGAACACCTCGTTGTCGGCGTCGTCGAGGTCCACCTTGTCGTAGCGCGCCTCGGCGCGAACCATCAGCTGATCGGTCAGCAGATGATCGAGCGTACCCGTGAGGCTCCAGACGTTGTTGAGCTCTGCCGGCTGTCCGACAGCGTTCTGGAGCCCACCCGAGCGGCCACTGAACAACACGAAGCCGTCCTCGCCCGTCACGTACTCACCGCGCAGCGCAAAGCCTGTCCGATCGGTGATGCCGTAGCGACCAGCGACCGCGACGCCCCAGGCGTACGGGTCCAGGTTCGTGCCCTGCGGCTCTTCGACCCAGCCGAAGTTGCCGTCGACGTACATGCCGAAGCGGTCGGACGGGGTCCACTTGGCGAGGAGCCCGACCAGGCCGGCCTCGTCACCGTCGAACCCGGCCGTCTCCGGACCCCAGATGCCGGTCGTCGACACCGAGAAGGCGTCGTTGGCCCATCCGAGCATCCAGGTGATCGACTTGCCGTCGTTGATGTCGGGGCTGTCCTGGAGGAAGCCGTTGACGCCGCCGAGTCCCCAGCTGAAGCCGCTCTCCCCGATCGGTCCGCCGGCCATGATGCCGATGTGATCGATCGGCTGGAGCAGGTTCCAGAGCTGACCGCGCGTGATGTTGTAGTTGTAGATGGTTCCGGCCACTTCCGCGCCGATCAAGGTGGCGAACTTGCCGGCCTTCATGACGGTGCCCTCGGGTCCGATCGGCGGTGCGTACTGCACGTAGGCCTGATGGATGTAGAGGGCGGTGTCGTCATTGATGCTGGCGTTGAACGGGCCGCCGCCGTTCAGGAACTTCGCCGTCTTGCCGTAGACGAAGTCCGTTCGGAAGCCCGCGCGGCTCTCTTCCGAAACCTCCTTCTCGATCTCGAACCAGACCTGGTCGAGCGAGAAGGTGTTGTGGTCCGGATGCAGCGGATCGAAGAACAGACCGGCGCCGGACGGGCTCGTTCCGAGGTTGGTTCCCCCGAGACCATCGCGGCCCGCGTCCTGCGGGTCGTTGAGGTTGTAGTTGTAGCTGGCAGCCACCCAGCCGCCGATCGTCCAGTCGCAGACGAGGCAGCCGAGGCCGGAGCTGGCGCCACGGGTGTCCGTGAGGCCTGCACCCTCGATCAACTCTGCCTGATCTTCGACGCGCTGGTTGGCCGCGCCGAGCTGGTCGTTCGTCGCCTGGAGCCGATCCTCCATCTGCTGGAGGCGATTCTGCATCTGTTGCAACTGGTCCTGAACATCATCTCCCGCCATCGCGAACGACGGCGCGAGCCCGAGCATGGCGAAAGCCGTCAATGCGGCCGTCAACCTGGATCGCATCCTCGTACCCCTCCTTGTCGCGTTGCTTGGTGCGAACGGCAGACTGGAGCCGATCCCCGAGCGACGACGAAATCTAACGAACGTCCCAGACAGAGCGATACCCTCGAGAAAGCGTCTCTTCGAGATTCCGTCCCGCAGGCATCGGCACCGAACGGCGCCGCTTCCGCGTCTCGATCGCCGAGGTTCAGCTGTAGGGATTCGACCCTGCGGAAGAAACCCTACATGAAAGGCCGACCCCCCTGATCAGCCTGCCTCTCCAAACCGCCGCTGGATGGAAGACGCTTGCCGGCTTCGAGTGTTCCGCAATGGATTCCCCACCGCGATCTCGTTTGCCAACGCCCGTCTCGCCCAGCCCCTTCACCTGCATCCCGATTCCGCGGGCTGCAGGATCCACCACGGTCCCTGTGCCATGTCTCCGTCGAGGCGCCTCTCACGCATCTCCTCTGAAGCGTGCCCTCCAGAGTGCTCTCGTCAGAGTGCCTTTCGGGAGCAGTGCATGCGCACTTTACCGATTTCTCGGCGCGCCTCAGGTCAGTACCGCAGCTGCTCGGAGAGTGCAACGGGTATGCCCAAGGTCCCGGTCCGCGAGGGCTCTCGTGACGGGTCGTCACGCGCGGCAGCGCCTAATTTTCGTCCATCCGGTGCCCTCCTGGGGGGCAGCAGGAGGGACGGCCGGGGCGGCTTCCCCTCGATTCGAGCCAGGACCAGCTCGACCCGAACCCGCCGCAGCGGCGCCGGAGAGCCCGGATCTCCGCGGTCCGCGACTCAGCGGCTGCGCGCGTCGAGGAAGGCGAGCGTCCGCGGACAAGGGAGCGACTCACGTCTGTGTCGCTCGTCGACGAGTTCGTGCAGGTCTTCGGCGCGGTCGATGTCGAACCCCGGTGTGATGGTGGTGCTGCGCAGGCCGAGCTGCTTCGCTCGCGCGCACGTGTCCGCCAGGACCGACGGCGTGCTCATCGGATGGTCGAAGAGACTCGTCCGACCGAACCCCGTGAGCAGCGCTCTGCCCCCGAGCGACACGAGGCCGTAGCCACCGTCGCGATCCGGCGAGATCGCGACGTCCGCGTCGGACAACGCATCGACGGCTTCGCGCAGTGTCGCGCACGCAAGTGTCGGGCTGTCACTCCCGCGCAACAGCGCGAACGGAGCGCCTGCCGCCGCCGCCTCGCGCGCGACACGTGTCATCCGCGCGCCGAGATCCACTCCTCCTTGCGCCAACGCGCGGCAGCCACGGGGGGCCTCGGCCGCCAGCGCAGCGCGCGCATCCGGCGGATCGACCGCCACCACGAGATGGAGGTTCAACGTGCCGGCGGCGCGCGCGGATTCTTCGAGCACGTCCGAGAGCATGCATCGATACAAATCGGCCGCTTCTTCCGGTGTGAACGGCGGGCACAGCCGCGTCTTCACCGAACCGGGCTGCGGCGCCTTCGCGAAGACGACCAGCCAGCCGCGCCTCAATCCGCCTCCGGCGAACTCACCGCGGACGGGCGCGGCACGAACGGCAGCGCGACGACCGTCGCCGAGGAACCGTCCGGAAGCGCACAGCGCGAGCCCGGCTCGGCGTGCGCCGACCGCAGGAAACCCAGTGCGATCGGTCCCGCCGCAGGCGAGAACGCCACACTCGTGATCTCGCCCGCCTTCGCACCCTCGCACAGCAACGCCGTTCCCGGTTCCGGGAGGCGCTTTCCGTCCGGGGCGAGCGAGGACGGGGCGAGCGCGAGTCCCACCAGCAGGTGACCGACGCGTCCTCGCGAGTGCATCCGCGCGACGATCTCCTGGCCGGTGTAGCAACCCTTGGTGAAGGACACGGCGCGATCGACGAGCCGTGCTTCCGCAGGCAGCGTCTGCTCCCCGAGCTCGACGCCGAAGCGAGGCACGCCGGCTTCGACGCGAAGGATCTCGAGCGCCGCGGCGTCGGCGAAGACCGCGCCCAGCCGTTCGGCGGACTCTGCGAGGACGCTGGCGACGCGATCGCGCGCCGCGGAAGGGACGAGCAGTTGCAACGCGGGCTCGCCACTCCAGCCGAACGCCGCGACGATCACGTCGGCGCCGGCGATGGAGACCGCCGTCCAGGCATCCGGCGGAATCGCGACGGGCTCGCCCGCCGCGGCCGCGACGACGTCGGCGGCCCGAGGACCCTCGACGCCGAACCGCGCCCAGGTATCGCTGCGATCGGCGAGCTGGACGTCATCGGCAATGATGTACTTCTCGAGCCGTGCGGTCAGTGCCGGGATGACGGCGCGATCCGTTTCCAGCCAGACGGCGTCCGGGCGGGCGAGTACGTGCAGCTCTGCGACGATGCGTCCCTGGGCCGTCAACACCAAGGCGTGGCAGCCGGAGCGAGCGCCGTCCGGATCGAGGCCCACGATGTCATTGGTGAGCTGGCCTTGCAGGAAGCGGACGCGATCGCCGCCACGCACCTCGACGACGCCGCGATCCGCGAGCGCGAAGATCGCCGCCGTCGTGCGGGCGGCCCGAACCGCGCCACCGGCGCTCACCGACGGACTCCCGCGTCGATCGCGCCGGCGCTCGCGTGCTCGGTCAGCACCGAGGATCCGTACACGCGCTCGACGCGCGCCCGCTGCCGAGAACGCCACTCGTCGAAGCACGCCTTCGCCGCATCGAAGTCTTCGTCGTTGTCGAGATCCACGGCGCAGCCTCCCCCTTCTGTCACGATGAACCGGAAGCGCGTGCGCAGCAGGCCGCTCAAACGCTTCTCGACGCGCTCGATCGGAATCCGGTCGCGCAACCAGTCCGCCAGCCGGCGCCAGCCGCGGCGATCGGCGATCCCGGCGCAATGAATCAGGACGAAATAGTAGAGGATGGACGGACCGCCCTCCTCGACGCGCAACAGCCGCCAGCCGAGCGCGAGCATCTGCCCGAACTCCCGCTGATAGCGGTGCTCGTACATGTCTTCGATGTAGTGCCGGTTGCCGAGCAGCGCAGGACGCACCAGGTGCAGGTTGCTCTGCCGGAAACGACCCTCGCGGAGGTTGAAATACGCCATGCGGATGCCGGGCGCGCCGGGCGCCGTGGGGTAGAACTCCGTCATCGATTCTTCCGTGGACAGCCCGACCGCATAGTCGCAGTCCGTGGCGAGACTCTGGCGCACGAAGGCCGAGATCTCCTCGGGTGTCGCGAACGGGAGGTCCGCCGAGAGGTAGAGCACGGGCAGCGATTCGTCGGCCGGGCCCGGATCTCGACCCTCGGGCCCTGCGCCGGGCAGGAGACGCCGATAGCTCTCCCAGGCGTTTTCGTACAGATTGCGGAACTGCGGCACGACGTGCAGTGGCTTCGTGAGTCGCTCTCGTTCCCGGGGATCGGCGAAGACGGACTCCAGCCGACCCGCGTCGCCGACGACCCACACGTCGCTGACCTCCGGCACGGATTGCAGCACCGCCACGACGCGCGCGACCAAGGCGCGTCCATCGAGCTGGACGTAGGGCTTGCTCTCGCCGTAGATCGCCTTCGCCGCGCGTTTGTCGCCGGCTGCGACGACGGCAGGGATGTGCATGTGACCTCCCCGCTCCTCTCGCGCTATCCGCGCGGCTCCTCGAGGATGAAGATCACCTGCATCGTGACCAGATATTCGGTGATGCGCCCGTCTTCCACGCGCGCCTTCTCCTCGAGCACCTGGAGACCCGTGATGTTGCGCAGCGTCTTGCTCGCTCGCTCGAAGCCGCGTTCGATGGCGTCCTGCCAACCGACCGTCGAGGCGGACGTGATCGTCGACACCGATGCGACTGCCATGATGCTCGGCCTCCTACCAGTGCAGCGCCGTCTCGGGCGCCATGTCGAACACGAGCCGCAGCCGCACGCGGTACTCGGAGACGCGGCCATCTTCGACCTTCACGCGCTTCTCTAGGACCTCGATTCCCTTGATCCCGCGAAGCGTCCGATTCGCGCGCAGCAGCACGCTGCGCGCTGCGTCCTCGAAGCCCGCGGGAGAAGATCCGATCAACTCGTTGACTTTGGAGACCCACATGCGCGCCTCGGAAGCTTCGACTCGAGGGCAACTTAGCAGGCGTCGAGCCTCGAGTAGCCGCCTACGTTGAGTGCGTCCGCCGCCTGGGTGGGATTTGCTCGTGCCCTCGTGGCGATGCTCTCGTTCCACACCGAATCAGCACCTTGGACCCTGGCAGGGGACCGGGTTCGCGCTCGCGGCCGCTCATCCGGCGCGAACGACCTCCAGCGGCATCGACAGCGGAGTGGAACCCATGTCCTCGAACCACTTCAAGCCCTCGTCGACGAGATCGACCTCGAGCGTGAAAGAGCCCGGGCGCAGCGGCGGCAACGTCAGGTCGAACTCGTGCGTGGCCCCGGGCGCGAGGTCGAGATCGACGAAGCCGTCGCGCAACTCGAGCGGATCCGTTCCACCGCCCGCGGCGGCGCGCAGCCTCGCGCCGAGATGCACGCCCCGATCGCGGCTCGAGCGGAACGGAATCGGCCGCAGGCTGCGATTGGTGACACGTACCCGCAGCGTGTTCTCGCGCTCCGCAGCCAGCTTCGCCAGCGCTCCGGTGGCCGCGACGCCGGCGCGGTAGAAGTACGGGTGGTAGTCCGTCGCGACCCACGCGCGGAATCGATCCGGCGTGTGCGGTTCGCCCCGGGCAGCCAGCCAGCGCTCGTAGTCGTCGAGCACGAGCGGGATGGGCTTGATGGTGCGGGCGTTGGTGGTGATGT
>CAYOHN010000011.1:9172-24898 GCA_964403735.1 uncultured Spirochaetales bacterium
TCGGAGCCCGATAGGAACTGGATATAGCCCTTCGCCGGCGCGAACTGTGCGCGGGCCTGCTCCAGCGTGGCGCCGTCCAGGAGCATCGCCACGGCACCCACCAATCCGCTCCGCTCGACGCCGCCCTTGCAGTGGAAGAGCAAAGGACGCGGAGCCGTATCCAGCACCTTCACGATCTCTCGCAAGCGCTGCGACGGCGGCATGTTCTTGGCGCTGAGCCGCACCGTGTGCAGTTCGACGCCGCGCGCCTCCGTGACGGCCTGCTCCTCCTTCAGCCAGGCGGACCCCCCGCGCTCTCCGCGCAGATTGAGCACCGTGCGCAGCCCGAGCCGCGAGATGAACGCATCCATCTCGGGCCCCGACGGCTGCGCGCTGCGCCAGATCTCTTCGGGAACCACCTCGAGCAGGTTCTCGTCGAAAAAGAAGCGATTCAGAGGGCCCGGCATCGCCAGCGCCACGCCCGCCGCCACGAAGAGCACCGGGAACGCGATCCATGCAGCGCGTCGAGTCATTGGGGAAGGCTAGCGAGATGGCGCTCCGACGCAGCCCTCCTCACGAGGGTCCGCGCGCAAAGCGGAACAGCCGGCCGAGGCCGATTCCGTCGCGCCAGAGAAAATATCCCGCGGCGGCGGACAGCCACAGCAGCGGCCACCAGTGGAAGACCAGCGCATAGGCGAGAGCGCTCCCGGAGAGCGCTGCGCCACCGACGCCGAAGAGTGCGAGCGCGCCGCGGGCAGACGCCTCGAAGACCCCGGCGAAGCCCGGCGGCGCCGGCAGCGCGATGCCGAGCATCGTGATCGACAGGACTGCCATCCCGGCCCCGAAGCCGAGCCGGTCCTGGAGCCCGAAGGCGTAGCTGAGCGCGCTCATCATCATTCCCATCGACAGGAACAGCAGCGTCGTGAGAACCACCAGTGCGGCCAGCCGGCCGGGGCTGCGCAGGCTCTGCAAGCCCTCGACGAACGCGGCGGCGAAGCGCAGCAGGCCGGCGACGACGCGGTGCAACCAGGGGATCTCGATCCGCCGCTCGAGCTCGGCGGCAATGCGATCGCCGATGCGCAGCGCCGCCGGGCCCAGCAACGCCAGACCCAGCAGCCCCGCGAGCAGCGGCGCGAGCAGCGCGATGGCGATCGTGCGGCCGAGCTCCGCGATCGACAGCGTCCGCCCGGCGACTTCGATCGCCCGCTCGGGCAGCTCCACCCACACAACGACCGCGAGTAGCGTCACCAGGATCGCGACGAGATCGAAGACGCGCTCGACCAGCACTGTGGCGAAGCCGGCGCCGAGCGGCACGCCCGCCCGCTCGTGGAACAAGAGCGGGCGAACGGCCTCCCCGAGCCGCGCCGGAAACAGGTTCACGCAGAAGAAGCCGATGGCCAGGATCGCGAGGTGATCGCGGAAGCCGAGTCCGGGCGCGATGGGATCCAGCAGGATCTGCTGTCGCCATGCTCGCAACAGGTATTGCAACAAGACCGTAACGGCGATGTGGATCAGATACACCCAGCGCATCTGCGCGAAGGCGTCCCCGAGCGCCGCGAGCGGGACGCCCCAGAGCGCCAGTCCGAGGAAGAGCGCACCGAGGACCACTCCGATCGCCAGGTTGCGCAGCCAGCCGCCGCGCCCGGGTTTGTCCGGAGGATCGCCGGGGTTCGCATCGGTCATCGACGATTCTATCGGCACGAGACGCCAGGTTCGGGACGGACGAGTAATGCCAACCCGATCAACGACCGCAAGACCCATGTACGAGTGTCGCATCGCCGACGTGCTCGAGTTCGATGAGTGCGATCTCCGGTGGACTGCCGAGCCGAATCCGTGGCCCCGCGAAACCGATTCCGCGACTCACGTACAATACGGAAGCACCGCGCCGATAGAGACCCCGATGGAAGGGGGAGAGAGCGGCAGCAACATTCCAACGACCCTCCGCCAGGGGCACTGCAATCTGGCCGCCGTGGAAGTGGCCCGACAGAACCAGCGAGAAGCCCAGCTCGGCGGCTTGAACGAACGCATCGGGACGGTGTACGAGCAGCAGCACGGGCCCGTCGTTGGACGCCGCAGCGGCGAGTTTCTCGATCGAGGGGAGCCCGCGCCCGCGAGCAGTCCAGTCCCTCCCCGGATCGTCCACGCCAGCGACGTAGAGGGGCGCCGGCGTTCGCAGACGCTGGGACTCTCCGCGGAGTAGTCGGATGTTCGGCGCATGCATCGCCAAAGAGGCTGCCACCGCATCAGCACCTGTGTAGAGATCGTGATTGCCCAGTACCGCATACACGCCGAGGGGCGCCTCCAACGAGGCGAGCCCGCAGGCACCGTCGGCTAGCGCCGCCGGGTCATGATCGAAAAGATCGCCGGTGATCGCGATGAGATCCGGTTGCAATCCATTCACCTCGGATACCAGCCGTGCCAGGCGAGCGGATTCGAGGCCGTTCCCGATATGGAGATCGGACAGGTGTGCGATGCGGAGCCCGGCGAGGACGGGATCGAGCGCGCGGAGAGGGGCTCGGATTCTTGTCACCGAAAAGCGTCGTGGCTCTCCCCAGAATCCCCAGGCGAGGGCCGCCGCCGCGAGGACGGCCACCGCGACGCTGCCGATCTCGAACAGCGCGACGCCGGCTTCAGGGGACAGGCCGACCGGCGCCAGCAGCAGGACCGCGAAGGTCATCAGAAGGGCGCTTCCGGCCACCGCAACGGCGACTACGATCGTCGAGAAGGTCAGCGCCAGGTAGCCGTGCGTCAGTGTCTGGGCGACGGGCTGCTGGAGCCGAGCGAGCCCGGCGCGCGGCACTCCCCAGACGTTCAGCAGCACCAACCCAGCGGCTGCGACGATCAGAGGGGCCGGTCGCAGCGATCCGCCCCGCCCGGTCAGCGTGAGAATCCAGATGGCGAGCGTTGCCTGGGCGAGCCCGGCGCAGACGCCCGAAACCTGTGGGAAGCGCTCGAAGAGAGTGTTGCGAAGGAAGGCGCGGAGCACGTTCGGTCGATCAGTCGTTCGGAAGGATGTGTGATGCTACCACAGAAGTGGAGCCGCGGAGCTTCAGACTTCGGCGGTACCGTTTTCACACTCGAGCGTCGATCCACGCGGGCCCGGGAGCCCTGACCGCCGCCGTGTCGATGGCGGGAACGCGCCAGGGGATCCGACGACCCGACCCGGTAGAGCCGGCATGGGAGTCGACCCGTCGCGCCGGGCCGTGGTACTCTTTCGGCCCACGTCCACAGGCCGGGAGAGGAGATCGTTTCGATGGGACTCAAAGTCGTGGTCGATTACGACCTGTGCGAGGCCAACGCTCGCTGTATGGAAGTCTGCCCGGAGGTCTTCCAAGTCGACGACGACGACAACCTGAACGTGCTCGACGAGAACCCGCCCGACGCGCTGCGCGCGAAGCTGAAGGAAGCCGAGCGCGTGTGCCCGCGCCAGGCGATTACCATCGTCGAGGGCTGACGCCCTCTCGGCCATCGCCGAGAGTTCACGCGCCAGGGGGGCGCTGCTCACTCGCTCTCGGGCGTGAACCGGACTTGCAGCTCCTTGATTCCGTGGATGAAGTTCGAGCGCAGTCGGCGCGGCGGCGCGGCCAGCTCCAGATCCGGCATCCGGCGCAGCAGCTCCTCGAACAAGATCCGCATCTCCAGCTTCGCGAGGTGCGTCCCCAGGCAGAAGTGCTCGCCGATGCCGAAGCCGAGATGCGGGTTCGGTGTGCGGCCGACGTCGAAGCGATCCGGCTGGTCGAAGACCGCCTCGTCGCGGTTGGCCGACGCGTACCACAGCACCACCTTGTCGCCTGCGCCGATCTCGATGCCGCCGAGCACCGTGTCCTCGACGGCAGTGCGGCGGAAGTGCAGCACCGGCGTGACCCAGCGCACGATCTCGTCGACCGCCGTCGCCAAGAGGCTTGGCTGGCGCTGCAGGCGCTCCCACTGGTCGCGGTACTCGAGCAGCGCGAGGAGGCCGCCGGAGATCGCATTGCGCGTCGTCTCGTTGCCAGCCACCGCGAGCAGCAAGAAAAAGTTGTTGAACTCGAGTTCACTGAGCTGGTGGCCGTCGACGCGGCCGGTCACGAGATCGCTGACGAGGTCGTCGACGGGGCGCGCGCGCCGCTGCTGACCCAGCTCGTGCGCATACGTCCACATCTCGACGGCCGACTGCTCGGCGTCCTCCGGCGAGTTCTGGAACTCCGGATCGTCGAATCCGATCAGCCGATTCGAGAGATCGAAGAGCAGGTGCCGATCGTCCTTCGGCACGCCCATCAGCTCACAGATCACGATCATCGGCAGCTCGGCGGCGATCTGCGCGACGAAGTCGCACTCGCCCTTGTGCGAGACGCGGCCGACGACCTCGCGCGCCAGCTCGCGGACGTGCGGCGCCATCGCCGCGATCTTCCGGGGCGGGAAGCCGCGGCGCACGAGACTCCGGTACTTCCCGTGCTGCGGCGGATCCATGTTCAGCATGATCGTCTGCAGCCGCGCCAGTTGCTCGTCGCTCTGGTCCTCGATGTTGGTCCCCTCGCTGGAGACGAACAGCTCCGGATGCTTCGAGACGTGGACGATGTCCCGGTGCCGCGTCACGGCCCAGAAGCCGGGCCCCCCTTTCCTCTCGGGCATGAAACAGACCGGCGACTCGGCGCGCAGGCGCCGGAAGAAGGCGTGCGGGACGCCTTCGGCGAAGCAATCGGGATCACTCAGATCCACGGGACGGGCGCGGGCGCTCATCGGCGCGATCTCCTTTTCGGCAGCCCGCGCTGCGACGGCGCCGAGGATCAGGGGCTCCGGACTGCGTCGGCGCCAGACGCCGAATGCTTGAACGCCGGGGCGCGGGGCAAGCCGAGGCCGTCTTCGCTCCGGCCGACAGGGGCCCAATCCCCTCGCCCAGGAGAGGCTCTACTCGGCGACGAACGCAGCAAGACCGCGGCGCGCCAGCGCCGCGTCCTTCAGCGGCCTGTAGCGACGCGCATCGGCGACTTCTCGCGTCGAGACGTTCTCGCTCTTCCAGCGATGACGCCGTCGAGGTTGATGAGCGTGGGACAGCAGCAGCACGCAAGCGATGACCTCGTCCGGGCCGCACCCGGCGATCGCGTACACGCCGATCGCCGACCGTGTAGGTCTGGCTCGGCTTGTGCCGAAGCGTCGCCGCCGAAAGCCGGGCGAGCCTCTGCTGGGTCTCCTCGCGCGGGACGATGGGCACGAGCGCCTCAGGGGAGCTGCTGGACCCAGTCGCCGCGCTCGAGCCAGCGCGCTCGCAGCGAACTCAGGATGCCGCCGGCTTCGAGCGCGTTCAGCGCGTTGTGCAGGTACTGGATCAGCGGCGCGTCCCCCACCGGCACCGCGAGGCTGATCGGCTCGATCGTGAGAGGCGTCCGCAGGCTGGCCAGACCTTCTTTCGGATGCAGGAATGCCGTCAGGGCGACGACCTCCCGGTCCGCGACGAGGGCGCTGACCTCGTCGGCCAGCAGCAGCTTCACCGCGGCGTCATAGTCCGGCGTCGTGACGAGCTTGGCTTTAGGAAGGACGGTGCGGACGAACTGTTCGCTGGTGGACCCCTTCAGGGCTGCGAACGTGAGGCTGGCCTGATCCAGATCCGTGGCCGTCCCCACCGCCGCGAGGCTCGTCGAACGGGTCAGGATCGATTTGCCCGATAGAAAATAGGGACCGATGAACGCGGTGTGCTGGCTCCGTTCCGGTGTCGCCGTCATTCCGGACGAGACGACGTCGACCCGCCCGGCGGCGAGCGCGCCGAGCAGCTCCGAGAACGGCGTCTCGACGATCTCCAACTCGACGCCCATGAGGCCGGCGAGCGCTCGCGCGAGGTCCACCTCGAGACCTTGCATCGCGCCGTCCTTGCCCTCGAAGTTCAGCGGGGGCTGGGACCCGGACATCCCGACGCGGAGGGTGCCGCTCGACACGATGCGCGAGAGGCCCGACGCAGCGTTCGTCTTCTCGGCGGCGGCGAGCCCCGGAACGATGCCGGTGATCCCGAATGCGAGCGCTGCGAGCAAAGCGGCGACGGAACGAGCCACGGAGTCCTCCCTCCCGAGACCGGCCTTCGCGGATCGGCGGAACGGCAGATCGGCGGGTCGGTGGGTCGGCGCCTCACCGTAGCAGCCCCTCACGACGCCAGGAAACTCGCGGCGAAGGGAGAGCGGCGAGCCACGGGCAGGCTAGTGTTTGCCCGCGATGAAGCGCCGAGGCAGCCACCTCCACTCCCTGGCCATGGGCATCGGTCGCCTCGCCGTCGCGATCGGCTCGGTGGCATGTGTCACGGCCTGCGCGTGGGATCCGTGGATTCCGGGCGAACGCAACTGGAATCCCCCCATCGTCGTGAACCCCGGTGATCTTGCCGACCAGCTCCCGCTGGACACCCGACACGTGGGGGAGCTGGGGTGTTACACCCGTCTGTGCGAGAAGCGCTTCCGCATCGTGCTCGAAGAACCAGGGGACCTGGCCGTGAGCCTGATCCCCGAACTCTCCAGCAACGATGACCAGGTGCGCATGGTTCTGGAGGGGATCCAGGGCGTCCTGGCGCGCGATGCCACCGGCCGCGGGCCGCACCTCGACGTGCCGGCGCTCGCCGTCAGCCAGACCGTCAGCTCGGGCATCTACTTCGTGCTGATCCAATCGGTCGGCACTGCGATCCCGTTCCAGGTGACGGCGCGGCTCACGCCGCGCGACGACGCGGAGATCACGCCCGTCGCCGAGACGGCTGCGCCGCCGCGCCTCACGGCAGCGAGCGACGGGCCCGCGCCGCGGCTGGAAGAGATCCGTCTCGCGGGCCCCACGAGCGCCGGCTTCGATCCCGCCGTCTCGTTCGCGACGCTGCAGACGTTCCGCTTCCCGGCCCCACCCGACGGAGATCCTCGAGAGCCCGGGATGCCGTTCGAGCAGCCGATCGACCGGCAGATCCGCCGCCATCTGGCCGAGGCTCTCGAGCAGCGCGGATTCCGACAGGCCTCCGGCCGCGAGGAGGCGGACCTGATCGTCGACTTCTCGCGGGGAACGACGAACCGCGCCTTCCGCGGCATCCCGATGCTCTACGAACGCTACGGCTTCGGCGCCGGCGTCGAAGGGTTCGCCTCCGCCAATCGCGTCGATACCCGGGCGACACTGATCGTCGACATCATCGATGCCCGCAGCGATCGCATCGCCTGGCATGCGCGGACGTCGACCGGGATCGGACCCGGCATCACGCCAGGAACCGCCACGGACGCGCTCCTCCGCGAGTCCGTGATGGAAGCCCTGGCCTCGTTCCCGCCGCGGTAGCCGCTCGCGTCGTGGAGGCAGTGGGACCACCGTGCTGATCCGTACCGCAAAGCGCACCGCCGTTCTCGTTCTGGTGTGTCTCCTGACCGTTCTCGCCGTGCGCGCCTGGGACTCCCAGCGCGGGCGGCCGCTCGATCCTTGGCACACCTTCGTGCCGACGGAGCTGTCACCCGAGGAGATCGATCGCTCGGACTGGACCGCCTACGTGGCCGCAGAGGATGCCGCCTTCGCTGCGGTGCAGCGCGAGGTCTCGGCGAAGCTCGCGCCGGACGTCCGGGTCCCGATCAACCGCTACTTCGAAGGGAGCCGGGTCCATCCAGGGCGTTTCGAGCCGGATTGGAATCGCTCGTTCGTGCTCGAGCCGGACGGCGTCCCGGCCGGTGTGGCGGTGTTCCTCCACGGCCTGACCGATGCGCCGTACAGCGCCCGGCAGATCCTGGACCGCTACCGCGCACACGGTTTCGTCGGCGTTGCGATCCGGCTGCCGGCGCATGGATTGGTGCCGGGTGCGCTCACCGACGTCGAGTGGGATTCGTGGACCGCTGCCACGCGCCTGGCCGTGCGCGAAGCGCGCCGTCGCGTGGGTTCGCCGAAGCCCCTGCACGTCATCGGCTACTCCAACGGCGGTGCGCTGGCGATGCAATACGCCCTCGACGCGATCGAGGATCCTTCGCTCGCGCGGCCGGACAGGATCATTCTGCTCTCGCCGATGATCGGCGTCACGGCATTCGCTCGCTTCGCGGGCCTCGCGGGGCTTCCCGCGATCTTCCCGGCCTTCGCGAAGGCCGCCTGGCTGAGCATCGTTCCGGAGTTCAATCCGTTCAAGTACAACTCGTTCCCGGTCAACGCCGCGCGCCAGAGCTTCCTGCTGTCCGACGCTTTGCAACGCCAGATCACGCGCCTCGCGGGCGAGGGCCGGCTGGCCGAAGTTCCCCCGGTCCTCACGTTCCAGTCCGTGATCGACTTCACCGTGAGCACGCGCGCCGTCGTCGAAGCGCTGTACCAGAACCTGCCGGCCAACGGCAGCGAACTCGTGCTCTTCGACCTGAATCGCAGCCCGGTCTTCCGCCCGGTCCTGCGCTCCAGCGCCGACGTCGAGCTCAGGGAGCTGCTCCCAGCGACGCCGCGTCGGTACCGGACGACGGTCGTCGGCAACGCGGACCCCGAGACGCGGGGCATCGCCGAGCGGGTCGTCGAGGCGGGCGCCGACGCCGAGCGCTCGCGTCCGCTGGCGCTCGAGTTTCCGCCGGGGGTGTTCTCGCTCTCGCACATCGCGCTACCGTTTCCCATCGACGATGGCCTCTACGGACTGGATCCCGATCCCGCCGAGGACTTCGGGATCCGGCTGGGATCGATCGGCCTGCGCGGCGAGCAGGGCGCGTTGATCCTCGGTCTCGACTCGTTGATGCGGATGTCGTCGAACCCGTTCTTCCCGTATCAGGCCGCGCGCATCGAGGAAGCGATCCGGACCGACGCGCTCTAGGCGATTCCCCCCGCCCCCACCCGCTGGAGGCTCTCGACGCTCACATGCTCCCGCACCCGCGACCCGGCATCACGCACGACAATCGCTTCTTCTGGGACGGCCTTCTCGAGCACGAGCTGCGCATCCAGCGGTGCGTCGCGTGTCACCAGCTCCAGCACCCCCCTGCGCCGATGTGCACGGGCTGCCATGGCTTCGAGCTGGATTCCGTGGTCGCGAGCGGCCGCGGCGTCGTCCACAGCTTCGTCGTGGCGGAGCACCCGCAGGTGCCGCCGTTCTCGTACCCGAACGTGATCGTTCTGGTGGAGCTCGAAGAAGGGACGCGGCTCGTCTCGCGGTTGATCGGCATCGAGCCCGACGCGGTGGCGATCGGCATGCCGGTCGCCGTCGACTACGAGCGCATCGACGACGAGCTGACGCTGCACTGCTTCCGGCCCGCGGAGCGCGCGTAGTGGACACTCGCTTCGCGGGCCGCGCGGCGATCGCCGGCATCGGCCAGACGGAGTTCTCGAAGCGCTCGGGGCGCAGCGAGCTGCGCCTCGCGTGCGAGGCCACGATGGCCGCGCTCGGCGACGCCGGCCTCGAGCCGGGCGACGTCGACGGCTTCGCGACGTTCACGATGGACAACAACCCCGAGATCGAACTCGCGCGCGCGATCGGCGCCGGACCGCTGCGCTTCTTCTCGCGCGTGCACTACGGGGGCGGCGCAGCGTGTGCCGCGGTGATGCAGGCGGCGCTGGCCGTGGCCGCCGGCGTCGCCAACGTCGTCGTCTGCTATCGCGCGATGAACGAGCGCTCGGAGCAGCGCTTCGGCATCGGCTCGATTCCCCTCTCCGCGCTGGCGACGACGGAGACGGCGCACTTCGGCTGGTATGCCCCATTCGGCCTGCTGACGCCGGCCTCGTGGGTCGCGATGCAGGCGCAGCGCTACCTCCACGACTTCGGCGCGACGACGGAAGCGTTCGGCCATGTCTCGGTCGCGTGCCGGCGCCATGCGGCCACCAATCCCAGCGCCTGGTTCTACGAGCGCCCCATCACACTCGCCGAGCACCAGGCCTCGCGTTGGATCGTGCGCCCGCTGCGCCTGCTCGACTGCTGCCAGGAGAGCGATGGTGCCGTCGCCATCGTCGTGACGTCGACCGAGCGCGCGCGGGATCTGCGCCAACCTCGAGTGGTCATTCGAGCCGCCGCGCAGGGCGCCAGCCGTGACCAGCACATGATGACCAGCTACTACCGAGACGCGATCGGCGAGCTGCCGGAGATGAGCCTCGTCGCCCAGCAGCTCCAGGCGCAATGCGGCGTCCGCCCGCACGAGTTCCAGACGGCCGTGATCTACGATCATTTCACACCGTTCGTGCTGGCCCAACTCGAGGCGTTCGGCTTCTGTAAACGCGGGGAGGCCAAGGACTTCGTACGCGACGGCCGGATCGAGCTCGGCGGGGCGTTGCCGATCAACACCCATGGTGGACAACTCGGCGAGGCCTACATCCACGGCATGAACGGCGTCGCAGAGGGCGTGCGTCAGGTGCGCGCTACGGCCGTGAACCAAGTGCACGGCGTGGAACACGTGCTCGTGACGGCGGGTACGGGCGTCCCGACCAGCGCAGTGGTGCTGGGACGCGCCTGACGCTGCGCGACGCGTTGGTCTAGACTGCGCGACGATGAAGAGTGCGCCGTCCGAGGGAGCAGGAGACGCCGGCAACTTCGTTCGCGAGTTGATCGCGGCAGACGTCGCCGCCGGTCGAAACGACGGGCGCGTCGTCACGCGCTTCCCCCCCGAGCCGAACGGCTACCTCCACATCGGCCACTCCCGAGCGATCCTGCTGAACTTCGAGATGGCGCGCGAGTTCGGCGGCCGCTGCCACCTGCGTTTCGACGACACCAATCCGGCCGCCGAGGAAGCCCGTTTCGTCGAGTCGATCCTGGCCGACGTCCGCTGGCTCGGTTGTGACTGGGGCGAGCACCTCTACTACGCCTCGGACTATTTCGACCCGCTCTACGGATATGCCGAGGAGTTGATCGAGAAGGGCCTCGCGTACGTCTGTGATCTGTCGTCGGAGGAGATCCGCGAGCACCAGGGCACGCTCACCGAGCCTGGCCGGCCGTCGCCGCACCGGGAACGCAGCATCGCGGAGAACCTCGATCTGTTCCGACGGATGCGCGCCGGCGACTTCGCCCCGGGCACGCGCGTGCTGCGCGGGAAGATCGACATGGCGTCTTCCGTGCTGCCGATGCGCGATCCCATCTTCTACCGGATCGTCGACGCGCGCCACCACCGCACCGGCAACGCCTGGCCGATCTATCCGCTCTACGACTTCGCGCATCCGCTCTCCGATGCGATCGAAGGCATCACCCACTCGCTGTGCACGCTGGAGTTCCAGGATCACCGACCGCTCTACGACTGGCTGATCGAGCACTGCTCGGTCCCGCACCGGCCGGTCCAGACCGAGTTCCCGCGCCTGAACCTCAGCCACACGGTGATGAGCAAACGATGGCTGAAGCGGCTCGTCGACGACGGTCACGTGTCGGGCTGGGGCGATCCGCGCATGCCGACGCTGTCCGGCATGCGTCGGCGTGGCGTCCCGGCGGCGGCCATCCGCAACTTCAATTCCGAGCTCGGCCTGTCGCGGCGCAACCTCACCGTGGAGCTACCGAAGCTCGAGCACTCGATTCGCGAGGAGCTGAATCGCACGGCGCCGCGCGTGATGGCCGTGCTGCATCCGCTGCGAATCGTGATCGAGAACTTCGCGGAGGACGAGGTTCTCGAAGTCGACGCGGTGAACAATCCGGAGGATGCCGCGGGCGGCACGCGGAAGTTGCCGTTCTCGCGCGTCCTCTACATCGAACGCGAGGACTTCCTCGAAGACCCGCCGAAGAAATTCTTCCGCCTGGCGCCGGGGCGGGAGGTGCGACTGCGCTACGCGTGCCTGATCCGCTGCGAGTCCGTCGTGAAAGACGACGCCGGCGAGATCGTCGAGCTGCGCTGCACGTGGGATCCGGAGTCGCTCGGGGGCAATGCGCCGGACGGCCGCAAGGTGGGAGCGACACTGCACTGGGTCTCGGCTGCGCACGCGCTGCCCGCCACCGTGCGTCTGTACGAAACACTGTTCACGGTCGAGGATCCGATGCGTCAGGCCGCCGCCGAGGAACGCGACCAGAGCGCGTATCTGAATCCGGAATCGCTGAAGGTGTTGCGGGAGTGCCGAGTCGAGCCGAGTCTCGCCGACGTGCCGGTTGGCGCCGCGCTGCAGTTCGAGCGACTCGGATACTTCGCCGTGGACCCGGACAAGAAGGCCGGCGCCCCGGTCTTCAATCGCACGGTGACGCTGCGGGACGAGTGGGCGAAGTTGCGGAAGCGGGGATGACCGCGCCTCGCACCCGTTTACGCTAGGCGCCCGTCCCCTTGAGAACCGCCGGGATGGTTTTCAACAAGACGCGCAGGTCCGTGCCGAGCGACCAGGAGTCGATGTAGGCAAGATCCAGCTTCACCCACTGGTCGAAGCCGATCTCGTTCCGACCGCTCACCTGCCAGAGGCAGGTGATGCCGGGGCGCATCGAGAGGCGGCGGCGATCCGTCGTGGCGTAGCAGTCGACCTCGGACGGAATCGGCGGTCGCGGACCCACGAGACTCATGTCTCCGCGGAGCACGTTCCAGAGCTGCGGCAGCTCATCGATGCTGAAGCGCCGCAGGATCCGGCCGACGCGAGTGATCCGCGGGTCGTTCTTCATCTTGAAGACAGGCCCATCCATCTCGTTGAGATCCATCAGGTCGGCGCGTCGCGACTCGGCGTCGGCGATCATCGTGCGCAGTTTCAGCATCTCGAACGGTCGCCCGTAGAGTCCGCAGCGAACCTGCCGGAACAGGACCGGCCCGGGCGACGTCCGTTTGATCGCGAGCCCAGCGACGGCGAGGACCGGCGCCGCGACCGCCAGGACGAGACTCGAAACCGTGATGTCGATGCAGCGCTTCACCGCCAGCTCGAGTCGGCTGTGGTGAACCGTCGCAAACGAGAGAGCCGCATTGCTCCCGAAGCGCGACACCTGCGGCGGCGGCAGGAAGTCGCCGAAGAGGTCCGAGAGGACGGTGATCGGGACGCCGGATTCGGCGCAGACGGCGACGACCGGTCCGAGCGAGCCCAACATCGAGCGCGGGCAAGCGACGACGACCTCGTCGACGACCTGCTCGCGGAGCAGGCGGGGGAGGTCCATCAGCTTGTGGACCTTCTCGGGATCGATCCCGGGCGCGATCACAGCGTCGGTTTCGTCGAGATACCCGACGACCTGGAGCCCCCACTGGCGGTTTTGCTCGAGCACCGCGCGGGCACCGGCGGCGCGCGGTCCCGTACCGACGATCAGCACGTACCGTGTGTTGCGCCCGCTCCCTCGCAGCATCCGCAGCGCCAGCAGCATGAGCGTGCGCAGTGCGCCGACGACGACCAGCTGTGCGCCACCGAGCACGAGGGGGAAGAACGGGTCGACGGGGGCGCGCAATGCGACGGCCAGGCCGGTCAACGCCAGGGTGGCGAAGCCGCTGGCCCCGGCGAAGCGAGCGAGGAACGCGGGCATCGATTGGCGGCGTTGCGATCTGTAGAGGCCGAAGGCCTCGAGCGTGATCGGGAGAGCCAGTGTGGCGGCGATTCCCAGCGCGAACAGGCCGGGGAGCGCAGCGTGCTCGAGCGGCTCGGTCAGCGAGGGAACGAAAGCGAGAAGCAGAACGAAGAGGATCGCTCCCGAAGCCCCGTCGAAGGCCAATGCGATCTTGTGGAACAGCAACCAGCGCGCACGCAGCACGGCATCTACCTCACGAGTCCAGCCGTCCCCCAACGACCGGGCCCTGTCGTTCAGGATCTAGATCATCCCTCCAACCGGAATCCGTCCCATTTCGGTTGGTTCCGGGCGCCTCGACACGGTCCCCCAGTATGTGTCCGCAGGGAAGTCGAAAGTGTTCAGGATTCGATGACGCTTGGCGGCATTTTTCGGGGAGCTGTGCCCCGAGGGGAAAAGAGGCTCCGGCTCGCGCCCTCGAGATGGATGCGAAGGCACGAAGGAAGCCTATCGTAGCCCCTTTTGGAGGCGGGAGGCACTGAAGGGAATCCGCCGCGCGCGTGGCGGGATCGGTCGAGCTTCCGCGGAACGCGCTGGCTCGAGGCGAGCTCGCTCTCGAAACGAGAGCTGGACAGAGGCCGCTGCGACTACGCCGGCTTCGCTTTGACCGGCGTCGCCTTGAGCTTCGCCTTGCCGTTCTCGACGACGACGCGGAACCGGACTTCGTCGCAGCCGAAGCGCTCCTGAATGGCAGACCGCTGCTGCTCGACGAGCTGATCGAGCTTGCCGCGGCTGAGACCACCGGGGTCCTCGCCGCACGACTGTCTCGCCTTCGTGTACGCCTCGAAGAGATCCGTGCCGCCGCCGGTGGTTTCGTTCCGGAAGCGGCCGTGGGCGCGATCGGCTCGTGGCTCTTCCTCCGCTCCGCGTTCGCGCAGCTTGGCTTTGAACACGTGCAGCTTGTAGGTGCCGTCCTCGATCTGTTTCAGGATTGCGTCCCACTGACGGCGCAGCGCGAAGTAGCGCGAAGTGATCGTGTTGAACTTGAATCGTTGTGCGGTGTTCGAGATGCCGGTGTTCGAGTAGCGCGTGACGAGCTTCTGGACCTCTCCTCGCAGCATCACCGGTTCGCGCGGCCGGCTGCCGGTGAAGTAGAGGTTGTACTCGAACTTCAGTTGCTTGATCTTGTTGTCGAGGACGACGAGGTCCTCGGCGATCGATTCCGTCGTCTGGCTCGGCGGAGGGCTGGGCACCGGGATAGGATCGGAGGTCCGGCCGCGTCGCTTGAGACGCAGCGACCATGCAAATCGTGGCTGCGCGAACCCCGCCCGCGGACGCCTTGCTCGCCGATGGTTGCGGAATCGAGGACCCACGCGGGACGTTGCGCGTCGGAGGCCGCGCCGATCGGATGCCGTGTTCGAACCGAGAAAAGCCGCTCGGGGTCTGGGTCGGCGGGCGGCGCCTCGATTCACTCCCCGGTCGCGGAAGCCGCCGCTGCGAGGAGCCGCTCGAGGTCGAGAGAGCCGGCCGGAGCTCCTTCCCCGGGGTCGAACGGCGGGATCTCCGCGAGCAACCGGGCGCCGAGGAGCTTCCTCAGAACGGCCAGGTTCGCCGCGTCGGCGGAAGACAATGGGATCGGTCCGTGCGAGATCACGACGCCGGCAACCGCGAGACCGCGACCGGCGGCGACTTCGAGCGTCAGCAGCGTGTGGTTCACGGTGCCGAGGCGGCCGCGGGCCACGACGATCAGCGGGAGGCCGCGGTCGCGCGCCAGATCCGCCATCGTCAACGAGTTGGTGATCGGAACCAGCAGCCCGCCGGCGCCCTCGACGATGACGCATTCGTGACGCGACCGGAGCGTGTCGAACGCCGTGCGGATCGCCGCGAGATCGATCTCCCGGTGTTCGGCCTCCGCCGCGACCGAGGGGGCTGCGGGAAGCGCCAGGCGAACCGGGCAGATCAGATCCAGGGGGTCCCGCACGTCCGCTGCTTCGAGGAGGGCGATCGCGTCGAGGGGGCCTTGACTGCCGACGCCCGTCTCGATCGGCTTCATCACGCCGACGTCGACGCCGCGAGCACGGAGCTGCTCGGCGAGCGCGCAGGCGACGACCGTCTTGCCGACGCCGGTGTCGGTCCCGGTGACGAAGAGGCCGGGCGGGATCGGCGGACGGGCGCTCACGCGGGGCCTTCCGCGCAGTCGAGCTCTTCGGCGACGGCCGCTGCCAACGCGTCGATCTCCGCAGCGGTGTGCGTCGCCATCACGGTGAGGCGGAGCCGGGCGCTGCCGGCGGGGACCGACGGATGGCGGATTCCCTGGGCGTAGAAACCGCGTGCGAGCAACCGCTCGCAGACGGCCATCGTGCGTGCGTTGTCGCCGATGCGAACCGGGACGATGTGAGTGGCACTCGGCGCCGTCGACAGGCCGCGCGCGCCGAGCGCACTGCGAAGCCGGGCCGCGT
>CAYOHN010000011.1:24908-27565 GCA_964403735.1 uncultured Spirochaetales bacterium
ACCGCGTTGGTGCCGAGCTGCTTCCGCCGCCACGGTTCGCGGGCTAGGAGAGACAACGCCGCCCGCGCCGCCTCGACCTGCGGCGGCGCCAGCGCACAGCTGAAGATGAAGCTGCGGGCGGTATTGACCAACAGATCGCGCAGCGCCGCCGGCCCCGCGACGAACGCGCCGAACGATCCGAGCGCCTTGCCGAGCGTCCCGACCACGAGGTCGATGTCGCGCAGGTCCACACCGAGCGCTTCGGCGCTCCCGCGCCCCTGAGCTCCGAGGCAACCGATCCCGTGCGCGTCGTCGAGCAACACCAGCGCGCCATGGCGACGCGCGGCAGTCAGCATCGCCGGCAGCGGGGCGATGTCGCCGTCCATGCTGTAGACGCCGTCGAGGACCAACAGCGTTCGGCGGTGGGTCGGCGCGACCTCGGCGAGCCGGGCCTCGAGGGCCTCCGGATCGCCGTGCTCGAAGACGTGCACCGCGGCGCGCGACAGCCGACAACCGTCGATGATCGAGGCGTGGACGAGCGAATCGGAGACGACGGCGTCGCCGGGTCCGACCAGCGCGGGGATCACGCCGACGTTGGCCTGATAGCCGGTCGGGAAGACGAGAGCCGCGTCGACACCGAGGAAGGTCGCCAGCTCGGCCTCGAGCTGCTCGTGCAGCGAGAGATTGCCGTTGATGAGGCGCGAGCCGCCGGCGGCGCAACCCCAATCTCGCGCAGCACGAGCCGCGGCCTCGACCAGTTCCGGGTGCGCAGCCAGATCGAGGTAGTTGCTGCCGGCAAACAGCAGGACGTCGCGGCCATCCACGCTCATGCGCTGGGCCTGCGCGCCGGATAGCACGCGCATCCGGCGTTCCGTACCGCGCTCGCGGATGCCGGTGAGCGCCTCGTCGGCGATGGCCTCGAGCCCGCCCGAGGGAACCCTCGGGGCGAAGTCGGGCGCCACGCGATCACTGAAAAGTTGACGAACCAACCCGGCCCCTTTCTCGACGCTCATGGGGGAGTGGAGGATTTGGCGAGGCAGCGGGTGGGGGCGGCGATGTCGGGCTTGAGGATTTCACCGACGCTTCCGGAGAGTCGGAAGGCGGGGGCGTCGTGGGCGCGCTCTTCGTCGTAGAGAGGATTGCCGTCCACTTCGAAGCCGGCGTCGGCGATCATCCGATAGGTCTCGGCGACCGCATCGCCGCGGGTCGTCAGGTACCCCTCGACGAACAGCGAGTTGGCCGGCCAGAACAAGAGTGGGCCCAGCGAGCGCAGATGGCCCTCGCGGCCGCCGGCGGCGCGGATCTCGGCGCGGGGGTTCACGAGTCGCATGAGAGCCAGCGCGCGCAGACACCGCTCGGGCGTCAGCGTACCGTCGTCGACGACGGCGTTGCCGTCGATCGGGACCAGGAAGTTCACCGGAATCGACGGTACCTGGAGCTCGCGCAGCGTGAAGGCGACGTCGAGCACGTCCTCGCTGGTCTCGCCCATCCCGAGGATGAAGCCGCTACACGACTCGATGCCGTGCTTCCTGGCCGCCGCCAGCGTGCGCACGCGATCCGCCCACGTATGCGTCGAGCAGATCTCCGGGTAGTGTCGCTCGCTGGTGTTGAGGTTGTGGTTCAGGCGGTCGAGGCCGGCGTCGGCGAGGATCGCGGCCCTCTCCTCGTCGAGGAGGCCGACGGACACACACACGCCGACCGGAAAGCGCGCCTTCACTTCGCGCACGATGTCCGCAAGCTCGCGGGTGCGCTCGAGGCTCGGGCCGCGACCGGAGAGCACCATGCAGTAGCGCGTGGCGCCGGCCCGCGCGGCGCGCTCCGCCTCGGCAAGGATCTCGGCGCGCGGCTTCATCGGGTACTTGCGGATCGGTGCCGCCGAGTCCCTGCCCTGCGAGCAGTAGCCGCAGTCCTCCGGGCACAGCCCGTTCTGCACGTTGTTCAGCATGTGCACCTGCACGCGCCGCCCGAAGGCTCGCTCGCGCGGCACATAGGCCGCGTGCAGCAACGGCAGCAACGCCACGTCCTCGCCATCGAGGATCCAGCGCGCCTCCTCTCGCGACGGCGCCTCGTCCCGCAAAGCCCGCTCTGCCATTTCCGCATACCGCTCCAACAAACCCACTCCTCCCGCTGCCCGGCGCGACAGCGCTGTCAAGAAAGGGGTCGGGTTGGATTCGTCGACTTTTCCCCGACCCGGCGGAACGCTCTCCCACCGGTCCCCGCCTGTCAACCGTTGGCGACAGCACCGGTTGACGGGGTTCGCAGCTAGCCTCCGCTTCCATGGCCAGGCCCCGATCCCACTACGCGTGTACCGCCTGCGGCGCCCAGAGTCCGCGCTGGGTCGGGCGCTGCACGGACTGTGGCGCCTGGTCGTCGATGGTCGAGGAGCCCGACACCCCGGCACCCCGCGGCCGCGCCGCCACGCGCCCATCGCTGGCGGGTCCCGATTCCGAACGCGGTCCGATCGCGCTCGGCGAGATTGCGCCCGAGCCGCGCGCCCGGCTCGCAACGGACCTTCCCGAACTCGACCGCGTGCTCGGCGGCGGTCTCGTCCCCGGCTCCGCCGTCCTGCTCGGCGGCGAACCCGGCATCGGCAAGAGCACCCTCGCCCTCCAAGTCGCCGCCTCCGCTGCCACCCCCATACCGCCCGATCCTGCGCCGCCCCGAGGCTCCTCTCCCCC
>CAYOHN010000012.1:0-19799 GCA_964403735.1 uncultured Spirochaetales bacterium
TCGACTCCGCCCAGGCCCTCGATCCTTCGGTCGCACTCGCGATTTCCTGCAACCCTCTCAGTCCAGCCGCAGCGACCGGCGGATCGGTCCGAAGTCGAAGGCGACGTTCGGCGGTGTGCGCTGTTCGCGATTCTCCATGTCCTTCAGCAGGACATCGACGGCGGCGCGGCCTTCCGCGGTGCGGACCGCCTGACGCGGCGTGTCGCCGCCGAGCGCCGGCAGCGGCTCGTCTGCCCAGCCTGCGTAGTGCCGCGCCTTGAACGCGCGGATCATCTCGTCCGCCTCCTCCGCCGGCAGCGGCTCGGCGGCCGGTGCGGGTCGCTCCGCCGCGGCGCGCTCGGAGAGCGGATCGGCATGTTCGCGCGCGCGGTGCCGGATCCGGTCGCCACAGGCGGCCTCCACCTGCGTGCGCAACGTGTCGGCGCGCTCGCTCGAATTCGTTTCGAGGCGCAGAGTGGACCCGTCGAGGACGGCGCGTCCGACTACGGTGTTCTCCCAGCTCGCGTGCATCGGATTTCCTTCGCGCAGGAACACGTAGGCCGGCGCGCGCTCCCCGGGTGCCGGCGGCTCGACGCCGGGGAGATCAGCGAGGCATGTCGCGACGGCAGCCTCCTGACCACGAGCGATCGCGAAGTGATCCGTCGTGACGAGGAACGGATCGCCGTCGGTGTTGTGCAGGACCGGCGGAATCGCCGCCTCGGCTTCGAGGTCTTCGACGGACTCCTCCCAGCACCGGATCAGGAAGCGACCGATCGCTTCGGCGCGCAGGCGTTGCACCGGCACCAGCCGCTTGCGCCGCAGCCGGGTTCGCGCGCGATCCACCACCTCCGCGGCCTCGAGCGGCGGCAGCGGACGCGGGTGCATGCCGCACAGCAGCGACCGGCCCTCGAAATCGACGACGCGCCCGAGGACGGCGTCGCGCAGCACCAGCGTGGTCGACGCCATTCCCTCGCGGACCACGCGTGTCTCCCCGGAGAGCAGATCGCGGAGGCCGAGTTGCACGCCGGGCTCGACGCTCGTGACCTCCCAGACCGTCAGCCAGGCCCCCCGCTGCGCGTCGAGCCACGACCGTTCCTGCGTCGACAACCTGCGCCCCTGGGCTTCGAGAAAATGTTCGCACACGGTCGCCCCGTCGACGGAGTGTCCGAAAAGGGCCCAGGGGATCGAGAGTTCGAGAGTCCCCCTCGGATCGACGAAGTCCGCCTCGAAGCCGAGCCAGGCCCAACCAAAGCGCCGTTCCGCGAAGTCCAGCATCGCGCCGACGAGATGATTGTCGAGCTCGTGCGCCTCGTCGCGCTCGGACAGCGAATGATTCGCGCGTTGCTGCTCTTCGTCGCGGCGCAGGCAGCACTTCTTGTACTTGCGGCCACTCCCGCACGGGCACGGATCGTTGCGACCGGCGCGCGGCCCGGTTCGTACGGCAAGGGTCGTTGCGGACGGGGTGCGAGCCGCGGCATTCTCTCGGTCCACGTCGAACAGAACGTACGCTTCGTAGGGAATCGTGAAGCGCACTTCGAGACCGTTCTCATCGAACCACGACTCGCAGACCGGCTCCGGATCGTCCGTCTCGAAGACACGAGGATGTTTCAGGAAGAACGCGCTGAGCGACGTCGCGCACGCGCTGGCGACGGAGACGTCTCGAGGAACCAGCGGACGCGCGGTTCCGTCGCGATCGCAGTGGGTCAAGGATGGATAGGCGTCGGCGCTCGCCACCGGCCAGCCGTGCAGGGAGATCTCGCGACGAACGGCATCCGGCAGGTCCGCGCCGCGTTCGAAGGTGAGGGAGATCCACGGGGTCCCGAAATCCTCCGGACCCGATCGGCGAGGCAGCGTATCCACTGCCTCCAGAAACGCCTCGTAGCCGGCGAGCGACGGGAACACGAGGAAACCGAGACTCTCACCGAGATTGCCGATGATCGACACGCAGGCGCCCTCGACGCCGAGAGCCGGGATGTCCATGCGCAGCACCCGATCGTCCGTCGCCGTTTCCCACGGCTTCACGGCAAAGAGCGCGCTGGCCGCCGCGAACAGCTTCTCCACCATCTCCGGCGGGACACGCCCGCTGTCCAGATAGCCGACGTCCTCGATCTCATCGAGCAACGTCTCGAGCATGTGAGCGAGCAGCTCGTCGAGCTCCGGTGTCGGCGCCACCTCGATCGGGATCTCGGCGCCGAGCGCCTGCCGCACTTCGGTCGCGAGCGTTTCGTCCGCGACGCGAATCCGCTGTGGCCTCCGCGGCGGACCCGCCAGCGGTCTCTCGATGCTCTCGCGGAGCAACTGGCCGACGGCACCCGGTACGCGTCCCGGCGTCAGCACCTCCTGGCCGACGACGAGTCCGGACGGAAGCTCCATCCAGAGCGCGAGATCCGCGCGGTACGGCTCGTCGCGATCCTCGATGAAGAACGGCGGGGACAGCAGCCCGCCGATCCACTCGCGTGCGGATCCGGACGACTTTCCGGCACCTCGACGGCCCGTTCGCTGGCGCGCGGACATCAGCGGGATCCCTGCCTGAGCATCGCGACGCCCTCCTGCACGAGATTCACGCCCGGCAACTTGGGGCGTACGGTCCGGGGTGACATAGAGTAGCTGGGAGAAACTAGCGGAAACGGACTCTGTGACGACGCCAGTACCGTCGTCTTCCCTTCACCATTCCCGACCCGTTCCACAGCGCGCGCGGAAGGAGTTTCTCGTGGCCCGGCGCGACGTTTCGATCCTCGACGTCTTCGCGTTCGTCTGGAGCTACTGGCGACGCACGCCGCTCGCCTTCGCGGCGGTCGTCATCCTCGTGACCGCAGGAGTCTTGGCCGAGGTCCAGGTACCCCGACTCGCGGCCGCTCTCGTGCGTGCGCTCGAATCCCTGGCAGCCGGCGAGACGGAGCCCGCCGCGGCGTGGATCGCGGCCGCCGGGCTGGTCGCCGCCATCGCGTCGGTGTCGCTGCTGAGACTCGGTGCGCTCTGGCTGTGGATCCCGTTCGCCGCGCGCCTGATGCACGCGCTCGTGAGCGACGCGTTTCGGCACGTGCAGCACTTCGGCACCGAATGGCACGCGAGCCACTTTGCCGGATCGACCCAGCGCAAGATCACACGCGGCATGTGGGCCTACGACCTCTTCGCCGACACCGTCGTGATCGACCTCGGCCCCTCCCTGCTGCTCTTGATCGGCTTCTCGATCGCGATGTTCCTGCGCGCGCCCGCGCTCGGCATCGGCTTCGCGCTCGGCGTCTTGGTCTTCCTGACCGTCAGTGTCGCGCTGTCTCTCTACTATGTTGCACCGAAGAACGAACGTTCGAACGAAGCCGATACCCGGCTCGGCGGCGCGCTCGCAGATGCCATCACCTGCAACCCGGTCGTGAAATCCTTCGCGGCCGAAGCCCGGGAAGGCGCGCGGCTCGACGACGCCGCGGCGTACTGGAGTGGCCGAGCGCGGATCGCCTGGCGGCGCAGCATCGACACCGGCGCCGTACAGGCCGCACTGCTGATTTTGCTGCTGGGAACGTTGCTGGCGACCGTGCTGTGGCTCGGAGAACGCGGCAGCGCCCCGACCGAAGATCTCGTCTACGTGCTGACCACGTACTTCGTCGTCAACGGCCAGCTCCAGAACGTGGGTCGGCACATCCGTAACCTGCAACGCGCGGTGAACGAACTCGACGATCTGGTGGAGCTTCACCGAACGGCGCCGCAGATCGCGGATCGGAACGGCGCACGGGCGCTGGTTCCGGGCCCGGGCGAAGTCCGCTTCGCGGGCGTCCGCTTCCGCTATCCGAATCAGCGAGATCCGGTCTTCGACGACTTCACGCTCGAGATCACCCCGGGCGAGAAGGTCGCGGTCGTCGGAGAGTCCGGCGCGGGCAAGAGCACGCTCGTGAAGCTGCTGCAACGGCTCTACGACGTGCAGTCGGGAGAGATCCGGATCGACGGCCAGGACATCGCGGCCGTGACACAGGCCAGCCTGCGCCGCGCGATTTCGCTGGTACCCCAGGATCCGCTGCTCTTCCATCGCAGCTTGCACGAAAACATCGCGTATGGGAAGCCCGGCGCCTCCGACGCCGAGATCGTGGCCGCCGCCGAGCAGGCCCGCGCACACGAGTTCATCATCCGACTTCCCGACGGGTACGATTCGTTGGTCGGCGAGCGGGGAATCAAGCTATCGGGCGGGGAGCGCCAGCGGGTCGCGATCGCGCGGGCGATTCTCGCCGATGCACCGGTGCTGGTGCTCGACGAGGCAACATCGAGCCTCGACTCCCTCACCGAACACGCGATCCAGCAGGCGATCGCCGCGCTGGTCGAGGGCCGCACCGCGATCCTGATCGCGCATCGGCTGTCGACGGTGCGCCGGGCCGATCGGATCCTCGTCTTCGATGCAGGTCGCATCGTCGAGCAGGGCCGGCATGACGTACTGCTCGCGAACCGAACGGGTGTCTACCGACGACTCTTCGAGAAGCAGCGACTCGGCTTCATCGACGCGCCGACGACGACGGGGAACTCGCTGCTCGTCGCTGACGCTGATTCCGGAGGCTAGGCGACCCGCCACCGCCGTAGCGATGGCAGTTCTCGGTGCGCTGGCGGCGCTCGGCGGCCCGGGGGACGCGCGCGAAGCCCCGGTTCTCGTCGTCGCCTCCGAACGCCGGCGAGAGTGAACAGGGCGGCGAGACCCGCGGCGAACGCACCCGGCTCGGGTACGGTGAATGTCGATTCGGTGTTGATCAGCGCAGCGGTCGCGTACTCGAAGGGCGCTCCCCCGGGCGTCAGCGTCGCCTCGCCGATCGATCCGACCGCGGTAGATGCCACCAACGCATAGGAGCCGGCCGGTACTTCGATCGGCTTCGGCCCCTCGAACGAGTCGAGTTCTGCGTAGGAAACGGTCCCGATGCTCGGCGGTGGGAACCCGAACACGAAATGCTCGAGCCCCACGTCCACCGGGGCGGCGAGGGCCGTGATCTCGAAGGCGACGGCGACGCAGTTCGTACAGTTGTGTGTGTAACTGATCATCGGCGTGCCGGAGACTTCGGCCTCGCCATCCGTGGGGTCGGTGACTGTGACGACCCCGTCGGGCTCGATCGGGCCGAAGGGCAAGGTCGCAGTCCGGGCGCCGCCGTTCAGGGAAAGTGCGTAGCTGCCGGCCGGATACGCCACGAGCAGTGCAGCCAGCGATGCGAAGCCGGGATCCTCGAAGAGGCACTCGACCAGGTCGATCTCGACCGTCTCGCACGCGAGCGGGATCGCCATCCCTCCCGGCGGCTGGAGGGTGGCGCTGGTGATGTCGATCGAGCCCTCGAATGCAGCGACGAAGCGCCAGCCCGTGCCCTCGAGCTCAGCCGTGAGGCCGCCGAGCTCGAGGGTCTGCGCACCTACGGAATGCAACGAGACGACGGCGCAAACGAACAGAAACGCCGACTGGAGGACCGGATCAACAGGGAATCGCGTCATGAAACCTCTCCCTTCCGAACGAGAGCCGTCGAGTGACGGTTGCGCGAGACTGACAGTAGTGCCTCGCGAAGGTCTCCGACGTCAGCTCGGCGACATCCACTGAAAGGGACCGAGCCGGGCGCGCAGGGCGGGATCCGGAGATCGGCTCTAGGCTTTCGCCCGTGAGTTCCATTCCGCAGCGCAGCCAGCGCCGACAGGGCGCGCAGACCCGCGGACGCGCCGTACAGCCGTTCCTCGCGGAACCGCTGCGCGCGGGCTTCGACGCATGGCTCGCGGATGCCGTGGCGCGGCACTCGCGCGAGCTGGAGTTTCGCGAGATCCGCAAGGGCGTGCAGGCGGTCTCCAATCTTTATGTAGAGAGGCGAGACGGGGTGAACCTCGGCGCGCGGGCGCTCGACGGACGCGGGAAGCGCGCGGCGTTGGCGACGTTCTTCGGGCCGCTGCACTTCCTCACGGTGCATCACGTCCTCTCCGCCGTCGGGCCGACGCGCCTCGGCGCGGTGCGTCGGGTGCTGGATCTCGGCTGCGGCAGCGGCGCTGCGGGCGCAGCAGCGGCGGCGACGGTAGCTGCGCTCAGCGCTGACGCAGAGCCCCCGCGAATCGTCGGGCTCGACCGCTCCGGCAGCGTCCTCGCGGAAGCACGCCACACCTACGCGCACTTCGGCCTCGTCGCGCAGACGCTGCGCGGACAGCTTCCCGCGGCGGTCCCGGAGGCCGCAGCCGGCGATCTGCTGGTCTTCGGCTGGTCCGTCAACGAGCTCACCGACCGCGCGCGCCGCGAGCTCTGGGACGCGCTCGTCCGCGTGCTCGCCGACGGAGCCACGCTGCTGCTGCTGGAGCCCCTGGCCGGCCCGGCGTCTCCCTGGTGGCGCGCGTGGGCGGAACGACTGTCCCCGCTCGGTGTCGAAGAACCGCGCCACAAGGTCCAGCTCGTACTGCCGGAATGGATCGCGCGGCTCGACAAGGCCGCCGGGCTCGACCACCGGACGCTGGGCGCGCGCGTGCTCATCGGCCCGCTCCGTCCCGCCACGGAAACCGCAGCATCGTGAGTCCGCCTACCATCTCCGTGCTGATCCCCGCTCGCGATGCTGCCGCGACGCTGCCCGCCTGCCTCGAGAGCGTCCGCCGGCAGAGCGAAGCGGACTTCGAATGCATCGTCGTCGATGACGGCTCGCGCGACGCGACGCGCGCCGTCGCCAACTGCTTCGCCGCCACCGACTCACGCTTTCGCGTGCTCTCGACGCTTCCGCGCGGACTGGTTCCGGCGCTGCTCGAAGGCCTCGCAGCGTGCCGGGCGCCGCTGGTGGCGCGCCTCGACGCGGACGACTGGATGTACCAGCGGCGTCTCGAATGGCAAGCGCACGCACTCGGAATGGATCCCGGACTCGTGGGCGTCGGTTGTCACGTCCGTGTGTTCCCACGCCGCACGCTCCGCCCGGGATTGCTCGCATACGAGACCTGGCTCCGCGACATCACCAGCGAGCGCCGGCTTCGCAGGGATCGCTTCATCGAATGTCCGCTGCCCCATCCCACCTGGATGTTCCGCCGCGACGTGCTGCAGGCACATCCGTGGCGCGACGCCGGCTGGCCGGAGGACTACGACTTGCTGCTGCGCCTGCTCGCCGCCGGGCGCCGTCTCGGCGTGGTGCCGCGGCGTCTGCTCGGCTGGCGCGACGGACCCACCCGGATGTGGCGCACGAACTCCGCGTACGCACCGGAGCGTTTCGTCGCGTGCAAGGCGCACTTTCTGGCGACCGGCCCGCTGCGTCGCGGTCCGGCGTATGTGCTGTGGGGTCACGGCGCCACCGGCCGGGCGCTGCGCCGCGCGCTGCGCGCGGAGGGCAAGCACGCCGCCGCCATCGTCGAGATCCATCCGCGCCGCGTCGGCCAGCGCATCGAGGGTGCGCCGGTCGTGCGGCCGGAGGGATTGATGGCGCTGCGCGCCGGGTTGCCCCTGGTTGCGTCGGTGTCGGGCGCCGCGGCGCGCGCGGAGATCCGGGCCTTCTGCACACGCGCCGGTCTGCGCGAGGATGTCGACTACTGGTGTGCCGCGTGATCCTGGGTCGTGTCCCGCGGCGGCGGTTCGAGCAGCAGCGTCGCCACCCCGTGCGTCGGCCCGCGAACCGTGCAGACCCTCGTGCGCGGCTTGCGTCCGGGACGCACAGTGGACACGTCGAAACCCGCCTCGAGGAGCCTCTCGCGGGCAGCGGGGACGTCCGGTACCCGCCACGAGACGCCCCAGAACGAGTCCTCGGCCGCGGGAGCCGGCACCGGCTTCGCCGGCGCGGCGACCTCGATGGTGATGCCGCCGACGCGGAAGAACAGCAGCCGCGCCCCCCAGTCCGGGAACGTGCGATCGAGCGCCAAGCGGAGCCCGAGCGTCTCGCCGTAGAACGCAATCGCGGCGTCCGGTGCCTCGGTGCGGACGACAACGTGATCGATGCCGCGGATGCCCGCCTCCGGTGCGCCGAGCGGCGACCCGAGCGGCAGCATCTCGGGCGGCGACTGGTGCTCGATACCGAAGACGAGGATGCCGCGCGCGCAGCCCTCGGGAAGCGGAAGGCGTTGCCAGCGCCGCCAGGCGCCGCTCGGCTCGTCGTGACCGAGGCCCGGCACCGGGTCGGCAACGTCGAGGCCGCGCGCCCGCAACGCTTCCCGACATTTTTCAGCGTCGGACGTCGCGAGCGCAAAGCCGAGCGGACCCTCGCCACGCGCCGCGAGCCGCGCCCGCAGCGCATCGCCGACGGCGCCCGGCCCGACGGGGCTCAGCAACTCGACGTAGCCATTCTCGAGCCGGAACAGCACGTTCGCCGTCCCGAGGCCCGGATGCGTTCCCTGCCACGACGGCGTGCGACCGAGCAGCCGAGCGTACGTGCGCGTCGCCGCCTCGAGATCCCTGACGAGCAGGATCACGTGATCGAGCGCCGTGAACTCGCTCACGCGGACCGGCTCGCCTCGAAGTGCGTCCGCGTCTCTCGACGCAATTCCGCGTCGCACCAGAAATCCAGCGCGGTCATCGCCAGGGCCTTCGCCCCGTCGAGCGCAGCGGCATCGCCGAGCGGACCGCCGGCATGTTCGGCGAACTCCGCGGCGTGGATCGTGCAATGCACCGGCGCCGACGCAATCATCGGATGGATCGCCGGCACGCGATGGCTGACGTTCCCCATGTCCGTCGTCCCCATCACACTCGTCGGCAGCTCGTCGTACGGAAAGAACACGCGGCCGAGCGCCTCGGCATTGGCCTGATAGCGCGCCGCCAACGGCCAGCTCGTGCGCAGCTCCAGATAGTCCGGATCCCGCCACGACACCTCCGGCGTGGCGCCGGTGGCGTCGGCCCCGGCGCGAAAGCAGCCCTCGACTCGGAGCTTCAGCTCCGCGAGCTCGTGTGCGTCGCGCGCCCGCACGTAGAACCGGCCCGCCGCCCGCTCGGGGACGATGTTCGGCGCGTCGCCGGCCTCGGTGAAGATGCCGTGGATGCGCTCGGTCGATCGGATGTGCTGGCGCAGCATCGCGATCGCCTGGTACGCCGTCACCAGCGCGTCGAGCGCGTTGACGCCGCGTTCCGGCATCGCCGACGCGTGCGCGGCCCGGCCGTGATACACGACGTCGACTTCGGCCAATGCCAGCGTGGGCATCGTCACGAGATCGACGCCGGCCGGATGCACCATCAGCGCGGCATCCACGCCGTCGAACGCGCCGGCGCGCGCCAGCAGCTCCTTGCCGCCCCCGTGCTCTTCTGCCGGCGTCCCGAGCACGCGCAGGCGGCCGGGCAACCGCGCGCCGAGCGCCGCCAACGCCAGACCGGCGCCGAGCGCAGCGGTGGCGATCAGGTTGTGGCCGCACGCATGACCCAAGCCCGGCAGCGCATCGTACTCCGCCAGCAGCGCGACGATTGGGCCGTCTCCGCCGGTGCGGCACTCGAAGGCCGTCTCGAGCCCATAGGCCGGTGCTTCGACCGGAAGCCCCGCGTCCTTCAGCGCGCGCACCAGCAGTCCCGCGGCGCGGCGCTCTTCGAAGGCGAGTTCGGGATGCGCGTGGATCTCTCGCGCGATCGCCAGCAGCTCCTCGCGACGTTCGTCGACGGAGCGGCAGGCCTCCTGCTTCAGCGTTTCGACATCCGGCATTGGACCGCGACCCCCGTTCAGCTCGCCGCGTTGCGCCGCGGCGTGAACAGCGAGAGGGCTTCCCACATCGAGATCATCCGCACCACGCGATCCGAGTTGTCGACGAGCGGCATGTGCCGGCAGCCCTCGATCGCCATCAGCTTGAACAGGCCGCACAGGGTATTCGTGTCCGAGACGGTCTTCACCTGGCCGGTCATCAGCTTCGCGACCCGCAGATCGCCGAGTGTCGCGAAGGGGCTGCGCAGGCCCGTCAACAGGTCTCGGCGCGTGCAGATGCCGAGCGGAGCGCCGTCGCGCAGCGTCGTCAGCACGTAGCCGCGCCGGTCCGCCCACATCCGCGTCACTGTCTCCTCGCCGGACGCCTCGGTACGGATCACGCTCGGACCATGTCCGAGAGCGAGCCGGTCGCGGATCGCCCCGATCGAAAGGTCGAGTACGCTCGCGACGGCGAGCTGGGCCGCTGCGGCTCGATTCGGCTCGAGAAAGCCCTCGACTGGGAACTCGCCGTCATAGATTCGCGTCAGGCTGCGCGCCACGTCGCGAATCGAGACGACACGCTGGACCTGCTCCTTCTCGTCGATGACCCAGAGATAGCGGAAACGCGTGTCGAACGGAGTCGCCGAGCAGATGTGCTCGAGCGCATCGATCATGTCGACGCCAGGCGCCACGACGGCGAGCTCGGCGCGAGGCGTCATCGCGTCGGAGACCCGGAGGTCCCCGAGCAGGTCCTCCCACACGGGAAGGGGATCCCCGACATCCTCGACCTGTTCGACGTTCTCGGCCAGGCGATCGGCAGCGACGCGCAGCACGTCGTCCTCCGAGAGCGCGCCGAGCAATCGGTGGTCTCGCTTGACCGCGAGCGCGCCGACCTTGCGCCAGCCCATGCGACTCGCGGCCGCCTGCAGCGGCTCATCCGGATCGGCGAGCTCGACGCGGCGACCCGCCCGCGCGAGCGCATCGCAGGAGACTGCGCGTAGCCCCTCGACGGCCTCGACGAACGGACCGTAGAGATCTCGATGCGAGTCGAGAGCGGGTTTCGAGACGAAGAGACCGCTGCTCAAGGAATCCCTCCGAGGCCGGCACGCACTGCGGGTGCGGTCTCCAATAACACCGTTCGGATGTAGACGAACTCCTCCTGCCCGACGAGGTTCGGCAGGGACGGGGACTGACAGGTCTCGTCGGCGCGGGCGGCGAAGGCGGCGAGCAGCACGACGAGGCCAAGGAAGAGAGTCGAGGGGTGGGGCATGGGGAGGCTCCTCGATCGGTTCCCGGTCATGCTACCACTTGACCTTCGCGAGCGGCGGGAGGACCGGTCGCCCCGACGACCGCCGCGGGGCCCCGCCTCCCTCGCTACAGGCCCTCGCTACAGGAGACCGCACGTGAAGCTCGGATTGCAGCTCGGCTACTGGACCCGCGGCCCGGAGAACGGCATCGAGATCGCCCAGGAGGCCGAGCGGCTCGGCTTCGACTCGGTCTGGACGGCCGAGGCCTACGGGTCGGACTGCTTCTCGCCGCTGTGCTGGATCGGCGCGCACACGTCTCGGATTCGGCTCGGGACGGCGGTGATGCAGCTCTCCGCGCGCACGCCGGCGTGTGCGGCCATGACGGCCATGACCATCGACCACCTGTCCGGCGGCCGCCTGATCCTCGGCATCGGCGTCTCGGGGCCACAGGTCGTCGAGGGCTGGTACGGGCAACCGTTCCCGCGCCCGCTCGAACGGACTCGGGAATGGGTCGCACTGTTTCACCAGATGATCGCCCGCGAGCAGCCGGTGACGTTCGCGGGCCGGCACTATCAGCTCCCGCTCGACGGCGGCGCCGGACTCGGCAAGCCGCTGAAGCTGATCAACGAGCCGCTGCGTGCGCACATCCCTGTGTATATCGGCGCCGAGGGGCCGAAGAACGTCGCCCAGACGCTCGAGATCGCCGACGGCTGGCTGCCGATCTTCTTCTCGCCGTACCGGACCGAGATCTATCGCGACGCGCTGGCTACGCTCCGGCCGGGCTTCGAGATCGCGTGCACCGTCACGACGATCGTCGGCCCGGATGTGCAGGCGGGGCTCAACTTCGTCAAGACGTCGCTCGGCTTCTACCTCGGCGGGATGGGTGCGAAGGACAAGAACTTCCACCTGGATCTGGCGCGCCGACTCGGCTGGGGCCCGGAAGCCGAGAAGGTGCAGGAGCTGTTCCTGGCTGGGCGGCGTGCCGAGGCGTTCGCCGCCGTGCCCGACGAGATGGCCGACGAGATTTCGCTGGTCGGCCCGCCGGAGCGGGTGCGCGAGCGGCTGCGCGCATGGATCGCGAGCCCGGTGACGACGCTGATGATCACCGCGCGGGATCCGGCGACGCTGAAGCTGTTCGCCGACGCGGTGCAGTGACCCGTCATGTCGAACACGGACCCCGAGACGCGCGTCCTCACCGGCGAAACCTGGCGCGATTTCTGTCGCGCGCTGGAACGCGCCGGGGACGTGGTGCTGCGTCCCGGCTCTCCGCTCGACGCCTTCGATCGCGCCGAGGGCTTCCGCTACTTGAGCCGCCTCACGCGCGTCGCACTCGAGTCCTATCTCGAGTTCGCGGATCCCCGGTTCCCGGTGCTTCGGCGGCCGGCGCACGAGACCGTGAAGATCGGCGCCGACAACCCGGACAACTACTACCAGAGTGCGGCGCTCCGCGGCGATTGCGAATACCGGCTGTCCGGTACGCGCGGTAGCGTCCACTATCTGGGCTTCGGTACCTACGCGGGCGGTTATGGCTCGTCCGGCCGTCGCGGCCAGACCGGCTACTTGGATGCACGGGACCTCGCGATCGGTCCGGACGGGCGATTCGACGTCTTGCTCTCGTGTCGCCGGCCACCGACGGAAACCAACTGGCTCGCGATGGAGCCGGACACGTCGTCGCTGATCGTCCGCCAGACCTTCGAGGACCGCGATCACGAGCGCATTGCCGACCTGCGCCTCGAGCGGACCGACGCCGCAGGAACCCCCGAGCCGCTCGATCCGGCCTTCCTCGATCGCGGCCTCCAGGCGGCCGCCGCGTACGTACACGGCACCGCATCGCTGTTTGCCGACTGGGCGGAGGGCTTCGCCACGCGCGTCAACGAGCTCCCGCGCTTCGATCCCGCGGTGGCCGCCGCGGCGCACGGCGACCCGAACATCGTCTACTACCACGGTTACTGGGAACTCGCGCCGGATCAGGCATTGTTGATCGAAGTCAAGCCGCCACGCTGCGAGTACTGGAACTTCCAGCTGAACAATCACTGGATGGAGTCGCTCGACTATCGCTACCACCGGATCGCGTTGAACCACCACGGGGCGGTTCTCGCGTCCGACGGATCGGTTCGCTTGGTGATCGCGCCGGAGGATCCGGGCGTCGCCAACTGGCTCGACACCGCGGGGCATCGACGCGGCACGATGTGTCTGCGCTGGATCGGCGCCGAGACGCACCCGGACCCGCGAGCCCGCGTGGTCGATCTCGCGACACTGCGCGCGGAGAACGAACGCGGTGCCGGCTCCCACGCTGGCGAGCAGGAGACCGCGAGTTAGGCTCCGCGGTCCGTCCAGGAGGGCAATCGGTGAATCCCGACGACTGCGTGCTCTATAGCGGCGCCGCTCGCGGCGCCGAAGCGGCCTTCGGTGCCGCGGCCGAGCGCCACGGAATCGAAGAGGTGAACTTCACGTTCGAGGGCCATACGGATGCGCGCCAGCGCGGGATCCGCGTGCTCACGCACGAGGAGCTGCGCCGCGGTGACGTCAGCCTCGAGTACGTGAGCCGGCTGATGCAACGGACGTATCCCGACACTCCCCTGTTCAAGAAGGTCCTGCAGACGATCTGGCACCAGGTGAACAGCGGACAAGAAAGCTGGGTGGTCGGCAAGATCCTGCCAGACCAGACCGTGAAGGGCGGCACCGGCTGGGGGGCCGAGTTCGCGAAGCTGTGCAACAAGCCGCTGTTCGTCTTCGATCAGGAGCGAGACGGCTGGTTCCGCTGGACCGGCAAGCACTTCGATACGGTCCAGGATCCCGTCTTCGGCCACCCGCACGTCTGTGGTACCGGCACCCGCTTCCTCGCTCCGAACGGCGCCACCGCCATCGACTCCCTCTTCGCCCGCACGTTCCGGTAGCGTCAAGAAAGGGGCCGGGTTGGAATCATCAACTTTCTCCCTCTCAGGGAGAAAGTTGACGATTCCAACCCGGCCCCTTTCTTGACGCGAGCCACGCGAGGAGAAGGAGGCCGGGAACGGCGAGTAGCGTGGTGCTGGCGAAGAAGAGCGGCCAGGCGAGCTGCTCGGCGAGCCAGCCGCCGCCGGAAGACATCGCCGTGCGACCGCCGGCCATCAGCGACGTCAGCAGCGCGTACTGCGTCGCGGCGGCGCCGGGACGGCACAGACCGGACAGGAACGCGACGAAGGCCGCCGATGCCAATCCGCCCGCGAAGGCGTCCGTGCCGATCGCCAGCGCGAGGAAGACGAAGTCGCGACCCATCAGCGCCAGCGCGGTGAACAGTAGGTTCGTCAGCGCCTGCAGAACGCCGCCCCACGCGAGCGCGCGCACGATGCCGGCCCGCGCGACGACGAAGCCGCCCGCGAACACACCGGCGAGATTTGCGACGACGCCGAAGAGATTGCTGGCGCTCGCGATCTCGACACCGCTGAAACCGAGATCCACGTAGAACGGGTTCGCCATCACGCCGGCGATCGCGTCGCCGAACTTGTATAGCAACGCGAACGCGAGCAGCGCACCCCAGTGCGGGCGCTGTGCGAAATCCCGCAACGGCTCGACGACGGCGCGGCGCATCCGGGGCAGAGTCGCGAGCGGCGCCTGCGCCACGCTCTCGCCGGCCGCCGGCTCGGGCCCGATGACGACGCCGAGCGCGCCGATGCCGACCAGCGCCGCAAGCCCCGCGAACAGCAGGGACCAGCCGATGAAGTCCGACAGCGCAATGGCGCCCGCGCCGGCCGCGAGCATGCCGACCCGGTACCCCGCCTGTGTCGCTGCCGCGCCTGCGCCCTGCTCGTGATCGCGCAACACCTCGATGCGATACGCATCGACGGCGACGTCCTGGCTCGCCGAGCAGAACGCGACCAACACGGCCCACGCGGCGGTGCCGAGGGGCGCCAGCGCGGGGTCGCTCGCGCCGAGGCCGAGGATGGCCACCACGAGCACGAGCTGCGTCCCCAGCGCCCAGCTCCGCCGCTGGCCGAGACGACCGAGGACGGGGAGTCGGAACGCATCGAGCGCCGGCGCCCACACGAACTTCAAGGCGTACGGCATCCCTACCAGCGCAAACAGCCCGATCGACGTCTTGTCGACACCGACTTTGCGCAGCCAGTACGCCAGCGTCGACGTCGTCAGCAGCAGCGGGAGCCCGCTCGAGACGCCCATCAGCGCGATCGCGAGCATGCGCCGGTCGCGGTAGAGCGCAAGCGCGCTGGACCGCGGCGCCGTGCCCGGTTCGCTCACGCGACGCCGGCGGCCTCGCGCGGGACCCCGAAGCACTCGGCGTAGCGGTGGAATCGCTCGGTGATCTCCTCTTCGCGCAGCCCGAACTCGGCGAGCGTGTACGGATGGCCGCCGTGCTTGTGCTGCGGGTTGCCCTCTTGCCACGCGCGCATCCGGCGCTCCGCGGCAACCGTCCACTCGAAACCGAAGTGGGTGTAGATCCGCTGGACCGCCGCGACGGGATCGGTGACCAGCTCCCGGAACGGGAGGTCGAAGAAGTGCTTCGGATCGTTGGCCTCGCGCACCGCCATCGCGCGCTCGATCATGCCGGCGTAGAGCTCGAGTTGCCAGGCGCCGATCGCACGGGCGTCCGCGCTGCCCTCGTAGAGGCTCCTCCAGCTCGTCACCAACGAGCACACGGACGGCAGCACGCTCGCGGGGTCGCGGTGCGTCTGCACGATGCAGGCGTCCGGATACACCGCCAGCAGCGCCTCGAGCTCGCGCATGTGCGCCGGGTACTTCAGCACCCAGCGCCGCTCCGGCGACGTCGACCCGACGAGCTGCAGCACGTCGCGATGTCGCTCGTAGGCGGGGCGCATGTCCTGCGCCTCGAAGTAGCGCGTGTAGCTGGGAATCGTTGCATTCGAATCGAAGGTGTGGTCGAGGAACGATTGAACGAACAGGTGGCGACACTCCTCCGGGCCATCGGCCTCCATCCAGTGGATCGCCTTCAGGCTGGGATCGGTCTCGTAGATCCACTCGAGGACGCTCACCGCCGCCTGATACGCCGGTTCGGCCTCCCAGGTCGGGCGCGGCGGACGCGGACGCGGCGCCGCCGCGAGCCAGTACTCGAGCAACTGGTTCGCCGGGTCCTGCGCAAGTAGCCAGTGCAGCGACGTCGTCCCGCTGCGCGGGAGGCCGAGTATGAACAGCGGGCGCTCGATCGGGCGACGCAGCATCGACGGATCCCGTCGCCAGGCCGCCTCGCAGCCGAGTCGCGCGGATAGCGCCCCGATCAGCTCACCGCGCACCATCTCGACACCGGCGGGCGCGAGACACGACTCCTCGTCGTACGCCCGCAGCAACGTCCGGAAGTGCTCGCGCCACGCGCCTTCGCCGAAGTCCTCGAGGCCGGTGGCGGCGCGGGCGGCATCGAGCAGCTCGGGCTCGGCGGCCGCGAGCCCGGGGCCGCTCACGCGGCGACCCGATAGCGAACCGGCATCGACTCCCAGCCCTGCACGAATTCGGTGCGTATCCGGCGCAGCTCCGCCTCCTGTACCTCGTACTCCGGGATGTAGCGCAGCACCTTCGTCAGACACAGCTTGCCTTCCAGGTTTGCGAAGTGCTGGCCGATGCAGGCGTGGATGCCGTGCCCGAAGGACAGGATCCGTGGCGGCGCGCGGTGGATGTCGAAGCGGTCGGCGTGCTCGAACTCGCGCGGATCGCGGTTGGCAGATGGATACAGGAACAGGACTGGCCGTCCGCTGCGCATCGTGACGCCGTGGAGCGTGTGATCCTTCGTCAGCGTTCGCATCAGGAACTGCGTCGGCATGTCGTAGCGGAGTGCCTCGCGAAACGCGCCCGGAATCAGACTCGGATCCGCCGCGCACTGCGCGCGCGCCTCCCGATGCTGCGCGAGACGCAGCACCGCGCTCGAGAACACCTTCGGAAACGTCTCGGAGCCGCCAATCAGGAACATCGACAGGTGCGAGCCACATTCTTCGTCAGTGAAGCGGCGGCCGGCCACCTCGGCGTCGAGCAGGACGTCGATGACCGAGTCATCGGCGCGGCCCGCGGCGCGGCGCGAGCGGATCAGCTCTGCGAAGTAGCCGAACATCTCGCCCATCGCAGCGAGTCCGTCGGGCGTCATACCCTCGACGCCCTCCTCGCGGGCAAAGAACCGCCACACCAGGTGGTTCAGCATCTCGGCATCTTCCATCGGGAAGCCGTTGGCGAGGCAGGCGACCTGAACGGAGACCTTGGCGGCGAAGTCGTTGAAGAGATCTCCCTGCTGGCGGTCCAGGAACGGCGCGAAGGCGTCGTCGACGAAGTGCTGGATGCGCGGCTCGAGTTTGCGGACGGTTCCCGGCGTGAAGAAGCGCGAGATCCGCGAACGGAGCTGGGTGTGGGCGGGCGGGTCCATCAGGTTGATCATCGGCGAGGGGGGCTGCACGCGTGTCAGAAGCTGCGACGACGTCGTCCCGAGTGTCGCCGTGTAGTGTTCGGCATCCATCGACGCCTGCCAGATATCCTCGAAGCGCGACAGCGCGTAGGCATCCCATTTCGACAAATGGTAGCAGGGCGCTTCTTCGCGCAGCCGCGCGTAGATCGGATGCGGATCGCGCATCACGTCCTCGGCGAACGGGTCGTATTCGATCATTGCAACGCTCCTTCGGACGTTCCGGCTGTCGACGCCTCGAGGTGGGCGAGGATCTTGTCCGCCAGCTGCTCGGCAGCGGGAAGTAGCAGGGGCGTGATCATCGCGTCGACCATCGGCGCCATCGGCCCGCCGGGATCGAGCCGCAGCTCGAAGCGCAGCGTCGACAGCGACTCTCCGGACGCAGCCGTCGGCGGCGCTTCGCGCTCCGCGCGGCCTCCGACGAGGCCCAGAAACCAGCGCGCCAGCGCCTCGAGCCAGCGCGCGACGAAGGGTTTGATCGCGGGTGCCACCGGAAGCGGTGGCGTTTCGAACGCTGCGCTGGTCGCCTGCGACTCGATCGTGAAGGCGCCCTCGCCGCTCATCGGCTCGTTCACTCCGCGCAGCGTGAAACGTACTCGTGACGGTTCGCGCCACTCGGTGATCAGCACCTCGAACGTCAGCGACCGCGAGAGCACGCCGAGATCGCCCTGGAGCGTCCAGCAGGATTCGGTATCGCTGCGCTTCTCGTGACTCTGGTAGCCCGTCACGAACTGCGCCCAGTGGTCCATGTCCTGCACGAATGCCCAGATCGACTCGACCGGCAACCGCGTCGTCGTCGTGTAGCTGGCTTCTGCCACGGGGCCGCTCAGGTCGCGCCGGCGGCGTGGCGACCGGCGATCCAGCCCCAGGTGATCGCGCGCATGTTCGACGTGCCGCTCTGGTAACCGCCGCCCATGTCCAGCATCGCGGCCGAGTTTCCGACGGCGTAGAGTCCGCCGATCGCGCCCCCTCGCAAGTGCTGTACGCGCCCGTACTCGTCCGTCCGAAGCCCGTGCGAGTTGACGCCGACCGACACCGGAACGAGACGGACGCCGAAGAACGGCGCGCGCTCCACCGGTCCGACGCACGGATTGGGATAATTCTGGTCACCGGTCAGCCGGACCGACCAGGCTCGCGAGCCCTTCCCGAACTCGGGATCCTCACCGCGACGCGCGGACTCGTTGAATCGCTCCAGCGTGCGCTCGAACTCGTCGGCATCGATGCCGAGCTTCTCGGCCAGCGCCCGCGGAGAGTCGGCCTGCGTGACCAGCTCGGACGGCAGCGGCTGGCCCGGCATGAACGATCCGAGCGGATAGCGATCGCGGTAGTTCTGATCGAAGATCAGGAACGGCGGCAGGTTCGGCATCGACTGGGTCTGGCCGTCCCAATGCCGCAGGCGCGGCTGGTAGTCCTTGTAGAAGGACTCGTCGCAGAAACGCTTGCCGGCGCGGTTGACCCACAGCGCGTGGGGACAGCCGCACTCCCATGAGGAGCGGTGCAGCGGCTCGCCGTCGGAATCCTCACCGGGGATGTGGTAGCCATAGAACAGCGCCAGATCCGTGGGCGGTACCGCGCCGATCGCGGCGCCGAGTTCACCGGCCATCACCAGGTGATCGCCGTGCAGGTACGGTGGACACGCCGAGTTCCAGTCCGGCATCGACTCGAAGTGCCGAGCCAGCTCGCGATTCCAGTCATAGCCGCCGACGGACAATACGACGCCGCGACGCGCCCGCACGAAGAACGGGCGTCCGTCCCGCTCGGCGCGCACGCCGACGACCATGCCCCCGTCGACGACCAGCGCTCGAGCGGGAGTCGAGACGAACGCGGGGATGCCGCGATCGACCATCGCAGCCTTCACGAACCAACCCATCATGCCGGGTCCGAAGCTGCGCTGGTCATTGGCGACGCGCTGACCGATCAGCTCGAAGTCCCACTGCGTCACGCACGCGAGGCCACCCCACGCGTACATCTCCCGGTGTAGCGCACCGGGCGGAACGTGCGGAGTCATCGGGTACGTCTTTTGCTGCCACTCGCCGAGGCTCTTGCCGTCGAAGAGATCGACCGAGAGATAGCGCCCGCCGGCGTGGGAGCCGGGCGCGTCGGAGTAGTAGTAGTCCGGCAGGCCCTCGACGGCGATCCAGCGGACGCCGGCCTGCTTCTCCATGTACTCGACAGCGGGTTTCATGTTCGCGAGCAGCTTGGCCTGCAGCGTCGGATCCGCGAAGCCCGCCGACAGGAACTGGAAATACGCGTGGCCGGCCTCGTCGGAATCCGCGATGCCGAGCTCCCGCATCTTGTGGTGGTTCGGAACGAAGACCTCGCCGCCGCCGAAACCCGACACGCCGCCGAGTCGCGGAGCTTTCTCGAGCACGGCGACGCTCGAGCCGCGATCGTGCGCGGCGATCGCGGCCGAGAGCCCCCCGAGACCGGAACCGACGGCGACGAGGTCCGCCTCGAGATCCCAGCTCGGCGGAGCCGTGCAGACCGGCGGCGGGGCGGTGGAAACGGTCGCGCTGGCCATGGCTTCCTCCTCGCGGCACCGACGCGGCCCGAGCCTGCGAGCCTACCGGGCCCGAGCCGCTCGGGGAGCCTCCGAAATCTGGACTCCGAAAGCCGGACTCCGAAAGCCGG
>CAYOHN010000012.1:19899-27483 GCA_964403735.1 uncultured Spirochaetales bacterium
GCCGCTCGGGGAGCCTCCGAAATCTGGACTCCGAAAGCCGGACTCCGAAAGCCGGCGTGGCGGCTGCGTCCGGGTGGCCCCGACTGCTCCCCGCGGCGGGGATGTTCGAGAACGAGACGTACTGTATCGTAATCCCCGACGGCGGCTCAACCGGGTCCGGGAGTGCGCCCCGATTGCGGCAAGGCCTCGCCGTCGCGAGCGGTTCCTCGGCGGAGGACCCGGGCTGGTCCGGGTTCGGACGCGAGCGCGGGAGACGGGAAGCGTGGCGATGAACGGGTCCAACGCGGGCCGTCCGCGCAGCGAGGAAGCCCATCGGGCGATCCTGCGAGCGACGCTCGAGCTGCTCGGGGAAGTCGGGTTCTCGGGCCTGACCGTCGAGGGCGTGGCGTCGCGCGCGGGTGTCGGCAAGGCCACGATCTACCGGCGCTGGCCGTCGAAACTGCCGCTCGTCGTCGAGGCCTTCCACGAACTTCCGCAGCTCGAGGACGTCGACACAGGCGACCTCGCCGAAGATCTGCGCGAGATGCTGCGCAGCTATCTGCAGCTCTTCAACGAAACTCCACTCGCCGCCGTGCTGCCGAGCCTGGCTGGCGAGCGCCGGCACAACCCGGAGCTGTCCGAGCTGATCGACCCGATTCTCCGCCAGCGCCGACGCCCGCTGGTATCGGTGCTCGAGCGGGCCCAGAAGCGCGGAGAGCTCGCCGACGACCTCGATCTCGATCTCGCCGCCGATCTGATCGTCGGCCCGATCGCCGTGCGTCTCTTCTTCACGGGCCGCCGTATCCAGCCCAAGCTCGTCGAGCCGTTGGTCGCGCTGGCGCTGGAGGGCGTCCGGCGGTCCGAAAGGGCCCGCGACTGAGCGAGCACGTCCGGCCGGCTGAGAGGTGCTCTCCTGCGTTCCGTCGGGTCGCTTGGTTTCTGCAGCACACGGAGACTTCGCGCGTCAACAGAAAGGTCCAAACATGGCATTCCAGGGCAAGCTGGCATTGATCACGGGGGCGGGAAGCGGAATGGGCCGGCTCGCGGTGCGGCGACTCGCGGCGGGCGGCGCCCGGATCGCGGCACTCGACGTCAACGAGCAAGGCTTGCGCGAGACACGTGGCGACGACGACCGGATCCGCACCTTCGCTGTCGATGTCAGCGAGGCGCGCGCCGTCACCGAGACAGTGCAACGCGTGGAATCCGAGTTGGGACCGATCGACCGGGTGATGAACGCCGCAGCGATCATGCCGACCGACCGGATCCTCGACCAGGACGCCGAGCTCGTGAATCGGATCATGGCGATCAACTACGGGGGCACGGTGAACGTCACGATGGCTGCGCTCCCGGGCATGATCCGCCGCGGTCGCGGCGACCTCGTCAACTTCGCATCCGTAGCCGGCTGGATGCCGTCGCTCCACTTCGGTGCGTACAATGCCTCGAAGTTCGCGGTGGTGGCGTTCACCGAGGTGCTCGCCCACGAGAGTCGCAGCAGCGGCGTGCGCTTCGCGTGCGTTTGTCCGCCGCCGGTGGCGACCCCCCTGCTCGACCAGGCGAAGTCCCAGCCGAAGGTCCTCTCCCAGCTCCCGCCGATCGCGCCGGAGGCCGTGCTCGACGCCATCGAACGCGATCTCGAGCGCAAGCGGCTGATGGTGTTCCCGGATCGCAACTCGGCCATCGCCGTCTGGATGCGCCGCCACCTGCCGGGCCTGCTCTGGCGGAATCTGCACCGAGTCGAGGGGTTCTGACGGCGCCGAGACGCGTCGCCGCCGGCAGACCGGCTCCGGGACGACGTCCCGAGAGGTCGTCCCGATGAGCAGCTCGTCGAGGAAGTGGTCGTCGCGGCGGCGGATCGTGAGCGCGATCGACGTGATCTGCACGAGGTGGATGTCGAGATTCGGAACGCCGAAGGAGAACGCGGCGCTCGGTTCGACCGGATCCAAGCTCGCCGGAACAGCGTCGAGGGAGCCCGGGTGCTCAAGTCCGTCTCCCGCACGCTCGATGGGGACCCATTCGAGGTGCGAATCGGCCGCGATCAGGAGGTCCGGATGCGCATTGCTCTCGCCGCTGAGGGAACTCGCGGCGACGTCCATCCGATGCTCGCTCTCGGCGCGACCCTGCGCGCCATGGGACACGACGTCCTTTTGTGTTGCCCGCCGGACTTCGCCGAGGACACCCGGGGCGAGGGCCTCGAGCACCGCACCGTCGGCCTCCCGGTGCGCGAGTATCTGAAGCGTCGCGCGCACGTATTGCACGGTCGCACGTTCGACATGCTCCGCGAGATGAACGACTATGGTCGTGCGATTCTCGAGGCGCAGTTCGCCGCACTTCCCGATGCGGTCCGCGGTAGCGATCTGGTCATCGCAGCCGGCGTACAGGTCGCTGCGCGCAGCGCCGCTGAGCTGTGTGGCGCCCGGTACCGTTACATCGCGTACTGCCCGGCGATCCTGCCGTCGGCGGAACACGCGCCGGCCTTCCTGCCGATCGGCGGCCGTTCGCGCCGCGGCAACCGGATCGCGTGGGCGCTCGTTCGCGCCGGGCTCGACGCCACGGTACGCCGCAGGCTGAACGGCTACCGCCGCGCACTCGGGCTGGAGCCGGCTCGCGACGCGTTCACGCACCTCGTCGGGGACAGAATCGTCCTCGCTGCGGATCGCGCGCTCGCCCCGGCGCCGGCCGATCTCCCGGTTCCCTGCGATCAGGTCCCGTGCCTGCACCCGTACGACCCGAGTGCCGCGCTGCCCGAAAAGCTCGAGCACTTCCTCGCGAGCGGCCCGCCGCCGGTCTACCTCGGCTTCGGCAGCATGACCGACCCCGATCCCCGCATGACGACCGCGCAACTCGTCGACGCCGTAACCGTCGTGGGGCAGCGCGCGCTGCTCGCAGCGGGCTGGGCAGGACTCGGCGGCGGCGCTCTGCCCGACGGCGTAGTGCCGATCGGGACGGTGCCCCACGCCGCCCTGTTTCCGCGCTGCGCCGCGATCGTCCATCACGGCGGCGCCGGCACGACCACGACGGCGGCTCGCGCCGGCGTCCCGCAGGTCGTCGTCCCGCACGTGCTCGACCAGTTCTACTGGGCGGAGCGGGTCGTGAACCTCGGCATCGGCGCCGTCGCCGGGCGACGACGCGGTCTCGATACAAGCGTCCTGGCCGAGGCGATCGGCGCCGTCGCGGGCAACGAGCAGGTGGAGGAACGGGCGAGCGAACTCGCCGCCCGGCTCGGCGACGAGCGCATCGACGACGGATTCGTTCGGCACTTGCTGGCTTAGCGAGGTCTCGTTCCGGGGCCCGAGCTGCCCGGCCGGATGGCCGCGTAGATCGACCACCTACGACACCCCTTCGCCACCTCCAGAACCTGCCCAGGCAAGGCGGCCGGCGTCGGAGTCGGGGCTGCCTGCGGCCGCGCCCACACCAAACGCGAGGTGAAAGCGGCGATCGTCGACGACCAATGCGAGTGCGGCGGCGGGCTCATACCCCGAGCCGAAATGCGATCACGGCGAGACCCGACAGGCTCCAGGCCAGCACGCTGTGCTCGTTGTTCGCGACGACGCGCGACAGTCGCCAATGTGCGTTCGGAGCCGCGCCGGGCCATGGGCGCAACCTCGGGACGAGGGGTCGCACGCCCTCTCGGTAGCCACGGTAGACATCGCCGTAGAGCGTCTCGAGACGCGCGGACTCGACGTGCTCCTTGTACGGAAGGTAGTACGCGAAGAAGAACGAGAGCCCGAGCGGCAGCGCGACGAGCACCACGCCCGGGCCTGCTGCGATTGCGATACCGATCCCGATCGACAACGCACCGGCGTACAACGGATGCCGCAGATACGCGTAGGGCCCGGAGATGGTGAGCTCCTGGTTCTTGACCAGGTGCCCGGTCGCCCACACCCGCAGCCCTGCGCCGGCGCCGACCAGAAGCAGTCCGAGCAGAACACTCCCTGCCGTTGGCCGGGCCGCCACGACGACGGCGACCGCCGCGAGGTACGCTGCCAGGACGCGCGGCCGGCGCTTCTCGCGCCGGAACGGATGCCGCACGCCGGCCTTGCGGTCGCGACGCGCGGCGGCCCCCTCCCCCCGGATCACGTCGGACATCGCGCGGACTCTAGCCCGGATGATTCATGAATCATCCGGGCTGGCCCGCCTCCGCGTCGGGCGCGCCGGGCCACGCCTCGATGACGGCGGCGGCGACCGTCGCGAGCGGAATCGCGAAGAAGACGCCCCAGAAGCCCCAGATGCCGCCGAACACGAAGATCGCGACGATTACGGCGGTGGGGTGGAGATCGACCACTTCCGAGAGCAGCAGCGGCGCGAGCAGATTGCCATCGACGAGCTGGATCCCGGTGTAGGCGCCGACCACGGCAGCAAAGGTGCTGCTCCATCCGAACTGAAACAGGGCGACCAACGTGACCGGAATCGCCACGGTGACGACGCCGACGTAGGGCACCAGCACGGAGAGTCCCGTGGCGACGGCCAACAGCAGCGCGAAGTCGACACCGAGCCACGTGAACGCGATCCACGCGACCGTCCCGACGATCCCCATCTCGTAGATCTTTCCGCGGACGAAGGCCCCGAGCTTTCGATCGATGTCCGCCCAGACGCGCGCGGCCAGCGCGCGCTCGCCCGGGAGAAACCGCTCGAGCCACGCGAGGATGCGATCTTTATCCTTCAGCAGGAAGAAGACCAGGAACGGCACGACGAACAGGTACACGCCGACGGCGACCAGGCTGCCGACCTGCGCGAGCGAGAAGGCCAGCACGCCCTGTGCCGCCGTCACGGCCTCGTTGCGCAACCGCACGACCAGGTCTTCGACCTGCATCGGGTCGATCAGATCCGGACGCCGCTCGGGAAGTTCGAGCAGCAGCTCCTGGACCAGTCCGATCATCCCGGGCAGCGCGCGAACCACCTGTTCGATCTGTTGCAAGAGCAGGGGCAGGAACGCCAGCAACGCGAGCAACAGGAAGGCCATGAAGCCGGAGAATACGACGCCGAGCGCCACCAGCCGTGGCGCCCCGACCTGGTGGAGCTTCGTCATCGGCGCGTGCAGCACATAGGCAATGACGACGCTCGCGATCACCGGCGCGAGTACTCGGCCGAAGAACACGACCAGAAGGAGTCCGCCGAGCAGCAACGCCAGCAGCGCAACGACCTCGGGATCCCGGAAGTGGCGGCGGAACCAGTCGCGGATCGAGTCCATCAGAGCGCCCCCAACGTTGCCAATTCCGGAAGCTGCCGGTTCATCTTCCCCCTCGTCGCGTCGCCGTAGCGAACCCGCTCCGTCAGCGCGTCCGCGCCCGCTCCCGCAGCTGGAACTTCATGACCTTCCCGGCCGCGTTGACGGGCAGCGCATCGACGATGTCGACCCGCCGCGGAACCTTGTAGTTGGCCACGTTCGCGCGGCACCAGCGGATCACGTCGTCGGCCGTGAAGGAATGGCCCGATGCCGGTACGACGGTGGCCATGCCGACCTCGCCGAAGCGCTCGTCCGGCATGCCGACGACGGCCACTGCCGCGAACCAACCGCTGCCAAAGAGCAAGTTCTCGATCTCGGCCGGATAGCAGTTGAAGCCTCCCACGATGAACATGTCCTTGATCCGGTCCGTGATGCGCAGGTAGCCGCGTTCGTCCATCACGGCGATGTCGCCGGTGCGCAGCCAGCCATCGGCAGCGACCGTCTCGGCCGTCGCGGTCGGATCCTCGAAGTAGCCACGCATCACGTTGTACCCGCGCACCCACACCTCGCCGGGTGTACCGGGCGGAACTTCCGCGCCGTTCCGATCGACGCAGCGCACGTCGATCCCGGGGATCGCGCGACCGCTGGTGGTGGCGATCGTCTCGGGGTCATCGTCGAAGCGGCACATCGAGACGATCCCGCACGCTTCGGTGAGTCCATAGCCGGTGATCACCGTCTCGAAGCCGAGCTCGTCGCGCATGCGGCGGATCAACTCGACGGGGATCGCCGCGGCGCCGGTGACGGCGAGGCGCAGATTCGAGAGGTCGTACCGGGGGCGGTCCGGATGGGCAAGGATCGACTGATAGAGCGTCGGGGGGCCGGGCAACACGGAGATGCGTTCGCCGCCGATGCGCGCCAGCACGGCCGGCACATCGAAGACCGCGTGCGGCAGGACGGTGGCGCCGCGCATCAGGCACGAGAGCCAGCCGGCTTTGTAGCCGAACGCATGGAAGAACGGATTCACGACCAGATAGCGATCGCCGGCGCGCAGGCCGACGACGTCGCTCCAGACCGCGAACGCGCGCAGATTCTGGCCGTGGGCGGTCATCACGCCTTTCGGCTCGCCGGTGGTACCCGACGTGAACAACAGGTCCGAGAGATCGTCGGGACCGACGGCGTCGGCGCGCTCGCGGAGCTCGTCCTCGGACACGGCCCCGCCGGCCGCGACGAAGTCCTCCCAGGCCTGCGTCTCCGGTTCGGCCTCGCGCAGCGCGATGATCCGGTCGAGGTGCGGCAGGTCCTCGTCACGTAGGGCCTCGATGGTTCGAGCCCCGAGGAACTCGCCTCCGAGTGTCACGAGTACGCGCGCGCGACTCCGGCGCAGGATGATGCCGGCCTCGCGACCTTTGAGTCGCGTGTTCAGCGGCACCAGCACACCGCCAACCGTCTGCGCGCCCGCCGCGGCGACGACCCACTCCCAGAGGTTCGGCGCCCAGATCGCGACGCGATCCCCGGGCGCGATCCCGGCGGCCAGGAAGCCGCACGCCGCGTCCTGCACCCTTGCGGAAAACGCCGCGAAGGAGAGCCGCACGGCGCCGTCCTCCAGGAATGTCTGCTCGCCGTATCGCGCGGCGGCCTCGCGAACGAGCTGCGGAATCGTCCGCGCGGCGAACGGCAGCGCCCCGGGCGCTGCGGGGTCATCGGCGTCGGTGCGGGTGCTCACCGCGGGCCTCCTTGCATACGGAACGCAGCGTATCATAATAGGAGGTCGCGAGTCCGCCCCTCGGTTCGCGTGCGGGAGTCCCTGTGCAGCTGCGCTTCTCGGACGAAGACGAGGCGTTTCGCCGAGAGGTGCAGGCGTGGCTCGAGGCGAACCTCACCGGTGAGTTCGCGGTGCTGCGCGGCCGCGGCGGCCCCGGCGACGAACACGCCTACATCGAAGAGCGTCGCATCTGGGAGCGACGACTCGGCGAGGCGGGCTGGATCGGACTCGGCTGGCCTGCCGACGCGGGCGGTCGCGGTGCGCCGCTGCTGCAGCAGGTGATCTGGCACGAGGAGTATGCGCGGGCCGGCGGGCCGGGTCGCCTCGGCCACATCGGCGAGGGTCTACTCGCGCCGACGCTGATCGCGTTCGGCAGCGACGAGCAGAAGCGCCGCTTCCTGCCGCCGATCGCGCGTGGCGAAGCGCTGTGGTGCCAGGGCTATTCGGAACCCAATGCCGGATCGGACCTGGCCAACGTGCAGACGCGCGCGCGGCTCGAACGCCAGGACACAGCGACCCCGGAGTGGCGGATCGACGGCCAGAAGGTCTGGACCTCCTGGGCACAGTGGTCGGACTGGTGCTTCGTGCTGTGCCGCACCGAGCCGGACTCGAAGCGACACCGGGGGCTGTCGTACCTGCTGGTGCCGATGCGACAGCCCGGCATCGAAACCCGGCCGAT
>CAYOHN010000013.1:0-2414 GCA_964403735.1 uncultured Spirochaetales bacterium
GGCTGACCGGGGGCCGCTGCGGGCGGAGGGCGAGTTCGACTGCACCGCGGTCGGGCCGCCACCTCCCGCAGCGGCGCCTGTTCCTGGCCTTCGATCTGCTTCGTGAGCGGAGGATGTCGCGATGGCGATGCTCAGTTTCGAGAGACGGTATCGAGTCCGCGGCGGGACGCTGATCGGCGGGGATCTGTTCGACTTCTGGATCGGCCCCTTCTTCGTCGGCTTCTTCGGCGTAACGACAATCTTTTTCTCCCTGGTCGGCACGGCCTTGCTCGCCTGGGGCGCGGCGCTCGGACCGACATGGAACCTCTGGCAGATCAATATCGCGCCGCCAGACCTGAGCTACGGGCTCGCCCTGGCGCCGTTGCAGGAGGGCGGGCTCTGGCAGGTCGTCACCCTCTGCGCGACGGGCGCCTTCGTCTCGTGGGCGCTGCGTCAGGTGGAGATCGCGCGCAAGCTCGGCATGGGTTTGCACGTCCCCGTCGCCTATGGAATGGCGATCTTCGCGTACGTCACCCTGGTCGTCATCCGGCCGCTCCTGATGGGCGCATGGGGACACGGATTCCCTTACGGAATCCTGAGTCATCTCGATTGGGTGTCGAACGTCGGATACCAATTCCTGCACTTCCACTACAACCCCGCGCACATGATCGCGGTGAGCTTCTTCTTCACGACCACCCTCGCGCTCTCGCTGCACGGCGGGCTGATCTTGTCGGTTACGAACCCCAAACAGGGCGAGCCGGTCAAGACTTCGGAACACGAGAACACCTTCTTCCGCGATGCGCTCGGGTACTCGATCGGGGCGACGGGCATCCATCGCCTTGGTCTGTTCCTGGCGCTGTCGGCGGGCTTCTTCAGTGCCGTCTGCATCGTGATCAGTGGACCGTTCTGGACCCGTGGCTGGCCGGAATGGTGGGGCTGGTGGCTCAACCTTCCGATCTGGCGTTAGGGCCGGGAGACCTCAATGGCCGAGTATCAGAATCTCTTCACTCGCGTACAGGTCCGGGCTCCGGCTGACCCCGGAATCCCGCTGCCGGCAGGGGACTGGCCGCGATCGGGGACGGCGCGCGCCTCCTACCTGTACGGCCTCATCGGCGACGCGCAGGTCGGGCCCGTGTACCTCGGCTACACCGGAGTGGCGTCGCTCCTGTGTGGCTTCATCGCCATCGAGATCATCGGGCTCAACATGTGGGCCTCGGTTGGCTGGGACCCGATCCAGTTCCTCCGCCAGCTCCCGTGGCTGGCTCTCGAACCGCCGCCGCCCGGCTACGGACTCAGCCTGCCGCCCCTCAACGAGGGAGGCTGGTGGCTGATGGCCGGCTTCTTCCTGACCGCCGCGATCCTGCTCTGGTGGGTTCGCATGTACCGGCGCGCGCGAGCGCTGGGACTCGGCACGCACGTGGCCTGGGCGTTCGCGGCCGCCATCTGGCTCTACCTGGTTCTCGGCTTCATCCGACCGCTGCTGATGGGGAGCTGGGGCGAAGCAGTGCCGTTCGGGATCTTCCCGCATCTGGACTGGACGGCCGCGTTCTCGATCCGCTATGGGAATCTCTTCTATAACCCCTTCCACATGCTCTCGATCGCATTCCTGTACGGCGCGACGCTGCTCTTCGCGATGCACGGCGCGACGATCCTGGCCGTGAGCCGCTTCGGCGGCGATCGGGAGATCGAGCAGGTGACGAGTCGGGGCACGGCGGCGGAACGAGCCGCTCTCTTCTGGCGCTGGACGATGGGCTTCAACGCGACGATGGAGTCGATCCATCGTTGGGCCTGGTGGTTCGCGGTCCTCTGCCCCCTCGTAGGCGGGATCGGGATCCTCCTGACGGGAACGGTCGTCGACAACTGGTTCCTCTGGGCCGTCAAGCACGGCGTCGCGCCGTCCTATCCTGAGGTGTTGCCGCCGATCACAGATCCGGCGATGATGTCGGGAGGCATGCCGTGATGGAGATCCATCGGAACGCGATCCTATTCTTCGCCCTGGGTCTCGCCACTGTTGCGCTCGCGTGCGAGCGGCCACCGGTGGACTCCACCCAGCAGGGCTTCCGGGGTCTCGGCATCGAGGAGGTCCAGAACCCGCGCCTGCTGGCCGCCAAGTTGGAAGCGAACCAGGCGCCCGAGCCGCTCCCGCCCGCCCCGAGCGGCGGGCCGTCGGCCGCGAGCGTCTACGAGAACGTCCAGGTGCTGGGGGATCTCAGCGTCACCGAGTTCGCGCGCCTGATGGTCGCCATCACCTCGTGGGTCTCGCCGGCGGAGGGCTGCACCTACTGCCACGGCGAGAACCTCGCCTCCGACGAGAAGTACACGAAGATCGTGTCGCGACGCATGATCCAGATGACCCAGAGCATCAACAGCAACTGGCCGGAGCACGTCCAGCAGACCGGCGTGACCTGCTACACCTGCCATCGCGGGGAGCCGGT
>CAYOHN010000013.1:2514-26721 GCA_964403735.1 uncultured Spirochaetales bacterium
CGCTCGCCGACGTGTTCCCGGCCAACCGCAAGGGGCCGGCGGGTGACGTCTACAAGGCGAACTGCGGTACCTGCCATCGGGGCCTACCCAAGCCGCTGAACGGCGTGAGCATGCTGGAGCACTATCCGAGTCTCCGCGGCGGCGCTAGCGCGCTTCCAGAGGCCGCCTTGTCACCGCCGCCTTCACCGCCTCTACGATCCGCGCAGCGCTAGAGCCGAAATGAATCGTGGGTGAACAGACCGTCGTGACACCCGTGGCCGATCCGTTCGCCCGGCACCCGCTCGTGATCGTGGCGTCGTCCTCGCACCCGCTGGCGGGCCAACGCCGGATTGCGATCGAGCAACTCGCGCAGGAGAGCTTCCTGATCCGCGAGAAGGGGTCGGGAACCCGCACTGCGATGGAGCAGGCCGTTCAGGAGCGCGGCGCGAGGACCGGGCCAGCATGGAGATGAGCAACAACGAGACGATCAAGCAGGCGGTCATGGCGGGCATGGGGATCAGCTTGATCTCGGCGCATACCGAGGGCCTCGAACTCCAGACCGGACGGCTCGTCGTGCTCGATGTCGTGGGGCTGCCGATCCCGCGCGACTGGTTCGTGATCCATCTCGAGCGCAAGCGGCTCTCACCCATCGCCTCCGCCTTTCGCGGCCTCCTGCTCGAGCAGGGCGCTCTCCTCATCGCTGCGGCGGTGGAGCCTCACGACCCTACCTGAGGGCTCGGGCGGGCTGGCGCTCCGGGAGCGCAAGCCCCAGTTCCAGAGCGCGGCGCTCGGCAGCGGCACGACCAGGAACCAGTGCTCCAGAACCGCCAGCCCCAGCAGCGTGGCCACGAACGTGGCGCCGGCAACTCGGAAAGGATCGCCCTCGGGCGCAAGAGCGCTCTGCACCACCTGGACCGTGACGACGGTCGACACCGTGATCGACACCGGGAATAGGAGATTCATCGGTCGTCGTGAGAAGAAGCGCGTCAGGTACTGGAGGTGCTCCGGAAGGAACTCCTCACTCAGATTGGGAACGCCGAGGAAGACATTCAACTTCGTGCTGAGGCGCATGCCCCACAGCACGAGGAACGTCCACGTGCCCACCTGGTTGGGTGCGCCCCATGTGAGCGCCACCACGGCCGCCGCGGATCCGAAGATCGCGAGCTCGTGGTAGAGGATCGTCTCGATCGCGTGCCAGAAATGGCGCCATCCGCGGCAGGACTCCGGACAGCCCTGCTTTCGGGGGCCCGTTACGAAACCCATCAGGAAGGCGATCTCGTTCCAGCCCCACACCAGCACGCCGCAGGTGAACGCCAGGTATGCGGCGGCCGCGCTGGTCCCCGCACTGCTCGCCGCCAGACCGTAGAGCGCGAGCCCCAGCACCCCCGTGGCCCCGAGCAGGCTCCAGCGGAACGTGCGCCGCGGCAGGCCGTCCAGGTACAGGATCGCGCCCGTGCTGAACCACCACAGGAACAGGGCGTACAGCACGGGAATTCCGTTCCCGGCCAGCGACGAGTCGGAGGGCATTCTGCCTAGTCTACAATTCCAGAGCGAATACGCGGCGCTGATTTTCACGAGGAGGATCGGGCGGATCGCCCCCAGGCGTGGCACCTTGCCAGCGAGGTGTTGGCCCTTGGATCCCAAATACTACGCGCTCGTCGAGATGGTGTTCACCGGCGCGGTCGTCCTCGGCTTCATCTTCTGGCAGATCCGTTCGGTGAACCGGGAGCTGCGCAAGGGAGACGCCGAGCGCGCGCGCGCGGCCGACGGAGAGAAACCGAAGGACGCGTGACAGCGCCACGATGACGACGCCCTCTCGCGATCTGTGCACCGACTGCGGCATCTCGCGATCGTCCGATCCCGGGCGCTGCGGGCGGGCCTGCCAGTTCATCCGTCCCGACTACCCGGGACTGGAGACCCGCGTCCATGGTCGCGCCCGCGATCCCGGGCGCCCCGACGAACTGCACTTCGGCCCCTTCCGCCGCATGCTACGCGCCTCGCTCACCGCACCGCGGGCCGGCGCGCAGTGGACGGGGATCGCGACGCGCCTCGCCGAGCGGCTGCTCGAGACAGGCGCCGTCGACGCGGTGCTGACGATGGCGCCGGATCCGGCGGATCGCTGGCGGCCGGTCCCGGTGCTGGTGACGCGGCCCGAGGACCTGGCCGGCTGTCGCGGCATGCGGATGGGCTATGCGCCCCTGCTGGCGCTACTCGAGCCGGCGCGCGCGCAAGGTCACCGGCGACTGGCCGTGATCGGCATCCCGTGTCAGGTCTACGCGCTGCGCGCGCTCGAGCCCGAACTCGGCTTCGAGCGGCTCTACGTGATCGGCACGCCGTGCTCGGACAACACCACGACCGAGCGTTTCCACCACTTCCTGGAATTGATCGCTGCGCAGGTGCGCGCCGATCCCGATGCCATCACGTACCTGGAGTTCCGTGCCGACTACCACGTCGAGCTGCGCTTCGCCGGCGGTGGGCGCAAGACGATCCCGTTCCTTCAGCTGCCGATCTCGCAACTTCCTGCGGACTTCTTTCCGCTCACGTGCCGCACCTGCGTGGACTACACGAACGTGCTGTCTGACCTGACGGTCGGATACATGGCGGGCGAGGGCGAGCAGTGGCTGCTGGTGCGCAACGAGCGGGGCGAGGAACTCGTCGGTCTGCTCGGCGACGAGCTGCGCACGTCGACGCTGGGCAGCGCGGGGCGGCGGCGCGGGCCGGTGAAGGGCTTCCTCGCCAACACCCTGCGCGCCGATGGCCAGCTCCCGACGCGGCGCCTGCCAGCCTGGCTGCGGCCGCTGGTGGGCTGGTTGATGCCGCGGGTGGGCCCGCGCGGCCTCGAGTTCGCCCGCGCCCGCGTCGAGATGAAGGCGATCGAGACGATCGTGCATCTGCGCCGCCAGCGGCCGGCGCGGATCAAGAACATGGTGCCGGCGCACGTCTGGAAGCTGCTCGCACCGTATGGCTTCGAGCAACGGGAGGGTGAGCGGCGCCGCGATCGGAACGGGTGATAGAATGCTCCTGTAGGTCTTATACTCGCGGCCCCAGACTCGCCAACGCCGCCTCATAGCGCCCGATGAACTCGTCCAGCGCCTCGAAGTGGGGCAGCGCGCCGGTCTGCAGTACGTCGATGCGCCAGTTCGCGCGGTGCTCGAAGTCGCGCTGCTGTCGGTAGTCCACGAAGTCCCCGCGCACGCCGTGCGTCATCCACACCGGCTGCCGCAGCGCCTCGTACACGCAGCGAATGTCGTCGCTGAAGAGCTTGCCGGAAAGAAAGCAGTACGGCGCAAAGCGCGCACCGGGCTGGCGGGTCGTGGCGACGTCGTAGTCGAGCAGTCCCTCGTCGATCGCTTTCGCGCCCCACGTGCGCTCGAGGAAGTAGCGGACCACGGGGCGCACGGTGAGCCCGGCGAAGAGCGCCCGATCCCAGGGCGCGAAGCGCAGCGCCCGGTACAGCCACTCCATGCCGCGCGTGCTGCCCGGCGGGCCGTTCCGCAGCTTCGCGCCACTGAAGCCGGTGGGGCTGACGAGTCCGAGGGTCCGGAACGCGTCTGGCGACTCGACGGCCGCACGCGCGAGGAACTCGCACGAGAGGGACAGCGCGATCGCGTCGATCGCGCCGCCGGCGTGCGTGCGGTGGATCTCCTCAGCGACTGCCAGCACCGCGTCGGTCATGAGCCGCGGTGTGTAGTCGCGCTCGCAGCGGTCGGACGAGCCGTAGCCGGGCAGGTCGAGCGCATAGACGGGGCGCACGCGGCGATAGTGCTCGAAGAGCGGACGCATCTCGGCCGCGGAGGCGGCGGCGTTGACGCTGTGGATCAGCAGCAGCGGGACCGCCGCTTCGCGGGACCCGGCAGCGTAACAGCCGATCCGGCCGGCGCGGCTCTCGAGCATGCGCAGTTTCGCGGGAACGGCGGGCGGCAGCGGAGACGGGGTGGCCATCGGGGCGAGATCCTAGCCTGGATGATCCCTGAAGGATCCGGGCCCGGTGAGCGCCTTCGCCAGGCTCGGTTCGGGCTTCGGAGGAGCGGCGCCGCTCGGCTACGCTGGGTCGGCCATGAGGATCACCCGCTTCAACCACGCGGCAGTCAACATCCACGGTGTGGTCGACGAGGCGCGAGCATTCTACCTCGACCTACTCGGACTCCCCGAGGTCGCGATCGCTCTCCCTGGCCGCCCGCCGATCCCGAAGGGCGCCGTGCCCGCGTTCTGGATCGAGCTCGGCCGGGCGCAGCTGCACGCAATCGGGGCGCCGACGACGGGAGAGGCGCGCGAGCCCACGGGACCCCATGTCTCCTGGTACGTCGAGGATCTCGACGAGGCCGTAGGCGAGCTGGCCGCCCGCGGGATCGAGATGCGCGTGCAGGGCGAAGGCCGTCACCGGATCGTGTGGGTCGCGGATCCGGCGGGGAACACCGTCGAGTTCCAGCAGGACCCGGAGCGCTGAAGCTTGTCGGTGTCCTCGCTGCTCGGCTCGGGATCCGGCCTCGCGTTCAACAACGAACATCGCCCGAGGAACGGCGTCTGCTGCTCGTTCAGCACCTCGTCAAGCAACTGCTCGGGCGCGCGCAGGAATAGCGCCGCGCGGTCGTGTGGATCCGGGGCGGACGATTCGCGCCGCGCGATCAGATTGAGTAGCTCCCAGCGCCGCACGTAGTAGCCGAGCAGCGCCGGCAAGGCGGTGAAGATCGTGGCGTCCGGGTCGGGATCGACGAAGCCCGACCGACGCAGGGCGTCGCACGAGAGCGTCTGACTTTCGTAGAAGTCGTCGACGAACAGCGACTCTGCCGGAAGCCTTGCCTCGATGCCGATGCGGGTGGCGAGACGCAAGAGGCGCGCGAGCCCGTTCAGGACCGGCTTCGCGATCGCACGGGGAACATAGATCTCGCGGGGCCTTGCCGTACCGAGCAGCGACCGCACCGCGAGGATCAGCCGTCCCAGGGCCACCGGCTCGGGATCGACGAAGTGGAAGGTCCGGCCCGAACACGACGCGCGGTGCTCGAGCACGTGCGACACGAACGCCGGAAGCTTCGCGGCGTTCGTGTACGAGTGCATGGCCCGACGGCTCGTGATCAGCACCGGCAGGGATCGGTCGACGACCGAGAACAGCAGCCGGTGGAAACCCTGGATCTTGTGGTCGTGGGCGCCATACACGATCGCGAGTCGGATGTTCGTGTAGTCGAGCCCTTCGCTCCGGGCCATGTGCTCGAGCGTCCGCTCGGCCAGCAGCTTGGCCTTGGCATAGGGAGGCAGTTCGGGGCGTAGGGGTCGCCGCACCGTTTCGTCGAGGTTGCAGCCTTGAGGCAGCACGGCCGCCGAGCTGATATGGACGTACGGGATGCCCAGCTCACGGGCCGCCCGCGCGAGATGAATGGCCCCGAGGAAGGTGACCTCGTAGGTCAGCCGGGGATCGCTATCGATCGACGCAATCGCGCAGTTGACGATGAAGTCTGGGCGGACCCGTTCGAAGTAGGAGCGGACGTCCTCCGCAACGCGGAGGCTCAGCTCCTTGCTGTTCGGCGCGATCAGATCGATCCTCGAGCGCTCCAGCGTCTTGAAGTGATGGAGGATCGTGCCGCCGATCAGTCCGGATCCACCGATCAGTACACCTGTTCGAGCTGCCTTCAGGAAGGCCAAATGGACTCCGCGTGGGGCGCGCGGGAGGGGCTAGTAGAAAGTGTACTGATTGACCATCATTTGTCAAATCTTTATCTCGATACATTCTTAACAACGATCGCGCCAAGGCGGAGCGAGGATGCCCTGCGCTCGCGGCCCCGACAGCTCCGAGAGGCGTCGTACCCTCGGAAATGGTCAGGTACGAGGACCGAGCGAGCGACGGCGGCGAGCAAACAGGGAGGTCGAGGACCGTCGGCGTCTGGTCGCGCGGCGCGCCCCCAGATCCCGCCCGGCAGCCTGATTTCGATCGACTTGGGGCCGTCGTAGCGGCTCGCGATTTCGGGGATCAGCGCGAGGAAGGGCTCCGGCAACACCGTCCTCGGCGGTGACACCATCACGGACGCGGAACGTGTCGCAGGAGGAGTCGGCCCTGGATCGGAAGGCGCGCCCTTCCTATAAACCGGCACGGGATGCTCGAGGCAGTGCTCTTCGATCTCGACGGCGTGCTGATCGACAGCCGCGACGCCTGGTATCATCTGCTGTGCGCCGCGGCGCGTGAGTTCGGGCGCCCGCTGCTGCACCGCGGCGAGTTCGACGAGAGCTTCGGGCAGGGCGTCGAGGCGGACCGCGCGCAGTTCTTGCCCGGGACCTCCACCCGGGCGCTGCTCGACTACTTCGAAGCGCACTTCCTCGACCACGCGCACCACGTGCGTGTGAACCCCGACGCCGGCGCGCTGCTGGGCGCACTCGCGGATCGTGGGATCCGTCACGCGGTCGTGACCAACACCGCGACCGCCCTGGCGCGCGAGACGATTCGCGGCGTGGCCCTCGATCCCGACGAGATCGTCGGCACGAGCGACGCACCCGAAAAACCCGACCCCGGGATGCTGCTGCTCGCCTGCGAGCGTCTCGCCGTGAACCCCGCGCGCGTCTCGATGGTCGGCGACTCGCGCTTCGACCGCGAGGCGGCCGCCAGCGCCGGAATCCGCTTCGTCGGCTATGGCATCGACGGCGATCGGAGGATCGAAGCCCTGCGCGAGCTGATCACCCTGCCGGACGTGTCAGGCGACGCTTGGTCGACGCCCTCCCGGGGCTAGTCCTCACAGAACGCCGCGAAGCCTCGGCCCGCCGCCGGACGCCGATCCCCGAACGGAGCCCCCCTCGCGCCGTCGGCTGGACAACCGATGCGATGCGGGCGACGCTGCCTCGGTGTCCGTTCCCGAATCCTCGTCCATCTGGCGCGTGATCCCTGCCGCTGTCATCGTTCTGCTCGCAATCCTCGTGCTGTGGGCGGTTGCAGCCTCGGATGACCCGGCGTCGGAACCGTCGCCGAGTCAGCCAGACGCCGTCGGTTCAGCGGCAGAGAAGCCTGCGCCTTCGAGTGAAGATCTCTCGGACGCTGAGATCCTCATCACGGCCCGCGAACTGCACCATCAGGATCAGGCCCGGCTGAAGAGACTCCAGCAACGCGACGAGGAACTCGATCGCGCGTTCGAAGCCTCATCCGAACGCTTTCGCCTGCTCGACGAGGAGCGCAATCAGGCTCGGGAAGCGAATGCCGACACGAGCACGAGTCCGGCCGATGCTCAGGGAGACGAGGCTGCCGCCAAGGAAGCCTCCGTACCGGGCGTCGCAGATGTCGAGGCTCTCGAGCAACGCTGGCAGGCCGCCCGACAAGAACTCGACTTGCTGCTCCGGCGGCGGCAGACCGTCGACGAAGTGGAGCGAATCATCGAGGCGAAGCTGGTGAAGATGGAGGAGGCGATCGAGTTCCTCACCTTCGGTCATCTGCCGATCGACGACGAAGACGACTCGGCTCCAGCCTCTGCGCCGCCCTCGTCCGCACCGGGCGCGAGTGATCCGTCCGGTAAAGAGCCGGAGGCGGAGGCGCCGACGTTCCCCGCGATCAGCGGTCCCAAGCCCAGCGCGAGCCGGTTCTACGATCGTCGTCTCGCCGATGCCGAGCTCGCGGTCGAGGAACGCCAGCGCGAGCTGCGCCTCGCCGAGCATCGCACGCGGCTCATCAGCGAGCTGGGGCTGCTCAACCAACAGGAATTGACACTCGCACGGACGGCCGCCGAGGCCTCCCGCGGCCAGCGGATCCTTCTCGAAGAGCAGACGGCGAAGCTGGAGGAGGAACTCGAGCGTCTCCGCGAGTCCGGTGCGCCGCGCCGCGATCAAGCGCTGATGCAGCGACGCATCGATCGGACGCGTCAGTTCTCCGAGCAGACGGCCGTGGCGGAGGGCGAGAACACGGCCCTGGTCGCAGCGCTCGAGTCGAGAATCGAGAACGTGCAGGGCTTGCGAAAAGCGTTCCTCGACCGCCTCGAGACCGCCGAGGATCATCTCGATTCAGCACAGCGCATACTCTCGTTTCAGCAGAGTCCCCTGGCGCCTCATCGCTTGCTGCGCTGGGCCATCGAGGCGGGGCCTCGCATCCTGCTCATCCTGGCCGTCCTGATCGTGGCGTGGATCGTGGGGCGGCGTCTCCTTCGGAACGTCGTCGACGGCACGGTGAGTCGCAGCCGCTACGGTTCGGAGGAGGAGCGCCACGAACGGGTCGAGACGTTGACCCGCGTGTGTATGAATGTCTTCACGCTCGTGTTCCTCGTAGTCGGCGCGTTCGCGCTCCTCCCGCAGTTCGGGATCGATGCCACCGTGGTGGTGGGCAGTGCCGCGGTGCTGTCCCTGGCGGTCGCCTTCGGAGCGCAGACCCTCGTTCATGACTATTTCTCCGGGCTCATGATCCTGCTCGAGAACCAGTACCGCGTCGGCAACGTGATCCAGATCAATGCCATCTCCGGGGTCGTCGAAGATGTCTCGCTGCGGATGACGACACTGCGCGATCTCGAGGGCGTCGCTCACTTCGTCCCCCACAGTCAGATCCAGACCGTCAGCAACCTCACGCACGGCTGGTCGCGGGTGGCGCTGGACGTGGGCATCGCGTACCGCGAGAACGTCGATCACGCGATGGCGGTGCTCCTCGAAGTCGCGCGCGAGATGCGGGAGGATCCGCAGTTCTGCGACATGATCATGGACGATCCAGAAATGCTCGGCGTCGATGCGCTCGCGGACTCGGCGGTCATCATCAAGCTGCTGGTCCGCACGCGTCCGCTCAAGCAGTGGATCGTGAAGCGCGAGTTGCTGCGGCGAATCAAGAACCGCTTCGACGAGCTCGGGATCGAGATCCCGTTCCCGCATCGCACGGTGTACAACCGACATGCCGAGGGAACTGGAATTCAGGAGTGAGACATGATCCGAGGATCGCTTCCTGCCCTCGGTCGAGCCGTCGTCGTCTGCGCACTGGTGTCGGGATTCGCCGGAGCCGCGGGCGCTCAGGACGGGCCGGCGCCGACGACGCTGTTCCAGAACGCACGAGTGTTCGACGGAACCGCCACGGCGCTTTCGGCCCCCGTCAACGTGCTGATGCGGGGGTTCACGTCCGTCCGCGATCTCGGCGGGCCGACCTTCGGCCTCGGGCGCGCGATCGATGAAGGGGTCCTCCCCGGCCCGCGCATCTGGCCGTCCGGGGCGACGATTTCGCAGACCTCCGGCCACGGCGACTTCCGGACCGTCCTCGACCACACGCTCCCGCGCTAGCGGCGACGGGCGTTGGACGCGCAGACGGCGTTCGCGTCTCGATTCCCTGGCGCTTTCCGCGGAGGCGCGCGCGCCCGCCACCTCGTCTCGGCCCCGCCGCGGGTTCGAAGGGACAGGAGAGGCATGCGGCGGGCGGGGCGCGCCTCCTTCACCTCGGGGCGAGGTCTGCAGCTCTCGACTCGGAGTTCTGCTTCCCGCGTCTGGCCCCCGCTGCGCCCGCTCGACTGCCGTCCCCCTTGACACGACAGAAATATCGTGTTTCCTGCGACGTCCCGCTGTCTCGCCCCGTTCGAGCTGGGGCGAACCAGGAGGTTGGACCGATGCGGGAAATACGAGCGGCTCTCCTGTCGAGTGGCCTGGTCCTGGGTCTCCTCGTGACGAGTCCCGTCGCAGCCGCGGCTGCACTCACACAGACCGCCGATGGCCAGGTGGAGATGACGCCGCTCGTCGCGCTGCGCCTGCCGCGAGGAGGGAACGCGTGCTCCGTTGCCGGCACGACCGTGCGCCCGGATCAGCGCGGCTTGATCATCGTGCTCGGTCACACCCGCTGCGGTGCCGTGATGGGATCCTGCGACGGTGTGGAGATGGGCTCGCTCACCCGCACGCTCGCGCTGCTCGAGTCGGCGATCGCCGCCGCGCGGGAGGCTGTGCCCGGCAAACAGGACTCGTCCAACCCGGCGTTCGTATCCCTCGTCACCGAGACCAACGAGCCTCTCGGCGCCACCGCACTGGTAGAGCGCAGCCCGATCCTCGCCGAGCTGATGCAGTCGGCCCGGCTGCGGGTGGTTCCGGCTCTCTCCGGTGTCGATAGCGACAAGGTGGAGTTCCTCTCCCCGTGACGGAGGTCCTCGCGCAGAACCTGCTCTCGCCGGTCACGCTGGCCTTCGTGCTGGGAGTGCTAGCGCGCTTGGCGCGCAGCGAGTTCCAGCTGCCGAAGGATATCTACGCCGGGGTCTCGATCTACCTGTTGCTGGCACTCGGCCTGCACGGGGGCGTCGAGCTGGGCAGGGCCTCCCTCGACCAGATCCTCGCCCCTGCGCTCGCAACGTTGGCGATCGGAGCGCTCACTCCCGTCACCTCGTACCTGGTGCTGCGCCGGCTCGGCCGCTTCGGAACCCAGGACGCCGCGGGCATCGCGGCGCACTACGGTTCGGTTTCGGCGGTCACCTACATCGCCGCCCAGCAGTTTGCCCAGGCGGTCGGAGCGCCGACCGAGGCCTTCCTGCCGACGCTCCTCACGCTGCTCGAGAGCCCCGGCATCCACATCGCCCTGGCGATCGGCGCCATCGCTTCGCGCTCGTCGAGTACGACGCCGATCGCCGCGACGCTGCACGAGGTGCTGACTGCCCGCACGATGGTGCTACTGGTGGGCGGACTCGTCGTCGGATTCCTGATGGGCGAGAAGAACTGGAGTGCCGTGGAATTCTTCTACGACACCAAGGGGCCCATCTTCAAGGGCATGCTGGTGATCTTCCTGCTCGAGATGGGGGTGGTGGCCGGCGCCCGACTCCGGGACCTGCGCAAGGTGGGACCGTTCCTGCTGGCCTTCGGGATCGGCATGCCACTGGTCAACGGCGCCATCGGCGCCTGGCTCGGCACGTGGACGGGTCTGAGTGTCGGCGGCGCCACCGTGCTCGCGGCGATGGCGGCCAGCGCCTCCTACATCGCGGCGCCGCCGGCGGTGCGGCTGTCGCTTCCCGAGGCGAATCCGACCTTCTCGCTGACGGCGTCGCTCGCGATCACGTTTCCTTTCAACATCCTGGCGGGCATCCCCATCTACTACCAGATCGCCCGTCTCGCACAGGGTGGTTGAGGAGGGATTTCCGGATGTTGAGTCTCCAACTCGTGACCATCGTGGCCGAACCCGTGCTGGAGGAGCGTCTGATCGATGCGCTGCACCGGCTCGGTGCCCGCGGCCATACCGTTGCCGAGGTGCGCGGCGCAGGCTCGCGCGGGATGCGCGCGTCGGACCCACCGGGCCAGGGCGTGCGCATCGAGGTGGTGGTGAGCACTGCGGTGGCGGATCGCATCCTCGAACACGTCGCGGAACACTACTTTTCGAACTATGCAGTGATCGCATTCGTAAGTGACGTCGCCGTCGTGCGCGGGGAGAAATACGTATGAACCTTCATGGACGCCGTGTGCTCGTCACCGGCATCGCCGATGCCTCGTCGCTGGCGTTGCCGATCGCCCGGGAGATCGTCGCCCAGGGCGGCGAGCTGGTGTGCGCAGGGCTCGGTCCGGCGCCGGGACAAGCGGGGCTCTCGGACGCGGCCCGCGACTATCTCGAACGCGCCCACGAGACCTTTCTTCAGACCGTGACGAGCGAACTCGGCGACACCGTCCCGACCTTCGCGCTCGACGCCTCCTTGGACGAGAGCATCGCCACCCTCGCTGAGGGGCTCGCCGAGAAGCAGCTCGCGATCGACGGCGTGGTGCATGCGATCGCCCTGGACAAGACGATCCGCGGCGGTTCGGCGCGTCCCCTGCTCGACGTCACGCGCCAGGAGTTCCTGGATTGCATGAACGTCTCGGCCTGGTCGTTGGTGGCGCTCATCGCAGCGTTGGTCCGCTCCAGTCTAGTGGCCGAAGGGGGATCCGTCGTCGCTCTCAGCTATCTCGGCGCCGAACGGGTCATGACGCACCCCTATCGAAACATCGGGATTGCCAAAGCGGCGCTCGAGCGGATCGTCCGGGAGCTGGCGGCGGAGCTGGGCCCGGCGCGAGGCGTCCGTGTGAACGCCATCCGCTTCTCCCCGTTCTCGGCGAGCCGCGCCGGCGGCGCGATCCCGGGTCTCGACGAGGCCGTCGCCCAGGCGGCCGCTCGCGCGCCACTCGGCAATGCGACACCCGAAGCGCTGGCCTGGGAGGTCGCCCACCTGCTGCGGCCGGACCTCGCCGTCACCGGTGAAGTGCGCCACGTCGACGGCGGCTACCACGGATTGGGTTGATCCGCAGTTGACAGGAACTGCGTCCCCCATATCGTGAATCGATCATCGTATGAGGAGCGCATGGCAAAGAAGACCGGGACGGCAGGGTCGTCGAGACGAGACCGTTCGCCGCGCACTCGGACCAAACGATCGGAGCGCCGGATCCCGGTGCCGCCGCCGGATCCGCAGCCCGCCGGCTGGACGTTCCTCACCAATCACGCCCACGTGCTGCTCTGCCTGACCGAGGAACCCCAGCCGCCGCTCCGAGACGTGGCGCGGCTGGTGGCGATCACCGAGCGATCGGTGCAGAGGATCGTGGCCGACCTCGAAGAAGCCGGGTACCTGGTGCGGGAACGGGAAGGTCGCCGCAATCGCTATCAGGTCCGCCGCACTCTCCCGTTGCGTCATCCCATCGAAAAACACCGGCGCGTGGGAGATCTGATCGACATGGTGCTCTCGCGCTGACGACCGCGTCCCTTCAATTGCGACAGCTGCGTCGTGCTTCTGTTGACATGCATTCGAGTTTCACCCAATCTGCTCTGCATGGACGAGAGTAGGGCGCAGCGAGCGCGGGTGGGCGTCGTGATGGGCTCTCGTTCCGACTGGGAGACGCTCCGCCACGCGGTAGACGTTCTGTCGGTCTTGGCGGTGGAACACGAGGCGCGCGTCGTCTCGGCGCACCGAACGCCGGACCTGCTGCAGCACTACGCTGACGACGCCATCGGCCGCGGTCTGCAGGTGCTGATCGCGGGAGCCGGCGGCGCTGCGCACCTGCCCGGCATGCTGGCCGCGCGGACCCGGCTGCCGGTTCTCGGCGTGCCGGTGGCTTCGGCCCTGGCCGGTGTCGACTCTCTGCTGTCGATCGTCCAGATGCCGGGCGGCGTGCCGGTGGGCACGCTCGCAATCGGGAAGGCCGGCGCGGTGAACGCGGCGCTGCTGGCGGCAGCGATCCTGGCCCTCGGCGACGAGGCGCTCGCCGAGCGATTGCAGGCCTACCGCGCCGCCCAGACCGCCCGCGTGCTGGCGGATCCGGACCCACGGCTCCCGCCGCCCTCGGCGCAATGAGGATCGGAATCCTCGGCAGCGGCCAGCTCGGCGCGATGCTGGCGGACGCGGCGCGACGACTCGGAGTCGAGACGCACGTCTATGCGCCGCTACCGGGGCCGGCGAGCGCGGTCGCAACGCAGAGCACCATCGCGGCGTGGGAGGACCCTCGCGCGCTCGAACGCTTCGCTGAGACGGTCGACGTGGTGACGTACGAACTCGAACACGTACCGCTCGCCACCGCCCGCCGGGTGGCGACAATGACCCCTCTTCAGCCGTCGCTCGCCGCTCTCGAGGCAGCTGGCGATCGTTGGCGCGAACGGCAACTGCTGGCTGCGCTCGGGATTCCCCAGACTCCGTGGGTACACGTCGAAGATCCGGCGGATGCAGCCGCCGTGGCGCGCGACGTCAACTTTCCTTGCCTGCTCAAGCGGCGGGTCGCCGGCTACGACGGCCGAGGCCAGGCGCTCGCGAGAGGACCCGACGACTTCGCGGCCGCTTGCGCCGCCGTCGGCGGGCCCGCCATCGCCGAGCGGTGGATCCACTGGCGCCGGGAAGTGTCGTTGCTCGTGGCGCGCGCAGCCGATGGCAGACTCGCCTGGTACGACCCCGTCGAGAACCATCACCGGGAGGGAATTCTGCGTGTCTCGCGGGCCCCGGCCAGCGGGATCTCCGGCACCGATCTGTCGCAACTGCACGCACGAGCCACTCGTCTTCTCACCGCGCTCGAATATGTCGGCATCCTCTCGATCGAGTTCTTCGACACCGACGACGGCTGGCTCGTCAACGAGATCGCGCCCCGGGTCCACAACTCCGGTCATTGGACCCTGGAAGGAGCCGAGACGAGTCAGTTCGAGAACCACGTGCGCGCATTGGCAGGCTGGCCGTTGGGGTCGCCGGCCAGCCGCGGCTCGACGGCGATGGTCAACCTGATCGGCGCTCTCCCCCCGCTCTCCGACCTGCTTCGAGTACCCGGCGCCGCCGTCCACCTCTACGGCAAGGAGCCGCGACCGGGCCGGAAGCTGGGACACGTGAGCGTCATTGCGCCGGATGCTGCGTCGCTGGAGGAGCGGCTCGCGGAGATCATCGATCGCGTCGACCCACGAGCGCTTTCCGACGGCGATCCGGGACCGCGATCTCCGTCGGCCGCGGGGACGTTCTTTGCGAAGTTTCGTTACGGGCATCTCGAGAGGTAGAGATGAACCGAAGGCCTACCGGATGCCCGTAACGAAACTTCGCAAAGAACGTCCCCCGTCAGCCCTTCTTGATCGCGTGCCCGCCGAACTGATTCCGCATCGCGGCGAGCAACTTGTCGGCGAACGAATCGTCATCGCGGGAGCGCAGGCGTTCGAGCAACGCGAGTGTGATGACGGGCGCCGAGACGTCGAGGTCGATCGCTTCGGCGACGGTCCAGCGTCCCTCGCCGGAGTCCTCGACATACGGCGCGATGCCCTCGAGGCTCGGATTCTCCTCGAGCGCCCGGGCACTGAGATCGAGTAGCCACGAGCGCACGACGCTGCCATAGCGCCAGACCTCGGCGACGCGGTGAAGGTCGAGGTCGAACTCCGACTTGTGCTGCAAGACCGCGAAGCCTTCGGCGTAGGCCTGCATCAATCCGTACTCGATGCCGTTGTGGACCATCTTCGTGAAGTGGCCCGCGCCGCTGGCGCCGACCCGGCCCCAGCCCTTGTCCTTTGCCGGCGCGAGCGTTTCGAAGATGGGACGAAGGCGCTCCACCGCCTCCTCGTCGCCACCGATCATCAGGCTGTAGCCTTCGGCGAGGCCCCAGACCCCGCCGCTGGTGCCGCAATCGACGTAGTGCAGACTGTCCTCGGCGAGCTGCTCGCTGCGTCGTACGGTGTCCTTGTAGTTGGAGTTGCCGCCGTCGATCAACACGTCGTCGCGCTGCAGGAGCTTCCTCGCTTCCGCGATCGTCGACTCGACGATGTCGCCGGCCGGAACCATCATCCACAGCGCGCGCGGCGGCCGCAGCGCCTCGACGAGCGCCTTCAGCGAGTCCGTCACTTCGATCCCCTTGCCAGCCGCGGCCTCGCGGGCGTCTTCGTTGGGATCGAAACCCACGACGCGATGTCCGGCTCGCACGAGCCGCTCCGACATGTTGGCGCCCATCCGTCCCAAACCAATCATTCCGAGATCCATGATTCACCTCCTCGTCGCGGGTGCGGGGGCACTCCACAGTCCGATCCCACCGATGAGGCCGAGGTCGTTGGACACGATCTTCACGTCTTGCGGCAAGCGGATCGTGAGCTTCCGGGCGTTGCCCCCGCCCAGATACATCGTGTCGAAGTGCAGGAGCGTCCGAAAGGCATCGATGGTCTTCTCGACCCGTTTGTTCCATTTCTTCGTGCCGGCATCCTCGAGCGCCGCATCGCCCAGATAGCCGTCGAGCGTCTTCTTCTTCCGGAACGGGAACTGCGAAAACTCCATATGTGGCATCAACTCGCCATCGAGAAACAATGCGGTCCCGAGTCCGGTTCCGAGCGTGACCACGAACTCGATCCCGGAACCGCAGATTGCGCCGTAGCCTTGTACGTCCGCATCGTTGAGCACGCGTATTGGCCGGTCTCCGAGCCGGCTCTGCAGCGTCTCGGCCAACGGGAACCGTTCCCACTGCTCGCTCCCGAGATTCGGCGCCGTCCTCACGACACCGTCGCGGACGACACCCGGAAAGCCGACCGAAACCCGATCAAAAGCCGGCAACGGCTCGACCAGCGCGACGAGCGCATCGACGATCTCTTCGGGCGCTGCATCCTCGGGCGTGTCGATGCGAACGCGATCTGCCAGCATCTCTCCCTTGGGATCGAGCACCGTGGCCTTGAGCCCCGAACCTCCGATGTCGATCGTGAGCGTCGCGATGGGATTGCGATCGTTCGTTCTGCGGCGCGAGGAACTCCGACCCGAGTTCCGATGTCGTTCGTTCTTCGACGTCTCCATGGCTTCGAGGTTACACGGATCTCGAGGAATTGCAGGAGTCGGGGACCGGAGGATCGGCGCTCCATAGGCTAGACCCTGGATCCACGGATCAGTCGGAGAGAACATGGGCAAAGGAAGACTCGCGATTCTCATCATGATCATGGCGGGCATCGCGCTGGCGGTGACGACGCTCCCGATTCAGGAGTCCCTGGCGCGTTTCCTCGGCTGGGTCGACGGTCTCGGCGCCTGGGGGCCGCTGCTGGTCGCCGCCGCCTACGTTCCCGCTACCGTGCTGTTCGTGCCCGGCTCTCTGCTCACGCTGGGAGCAGGTGCACTGTTCGGTGTCGTCATCGGCACGATCGCCGTGTCTCTGGGTTCGACGCTCGGCTCGACGGCGGCTTTCGTCGTCGGTCGCTTCTTCGCGCGCGACTGGGTCGCCGCCAAGGTGGCGGACAACCCGAACTTCGCCGCGCTCGACGCGGCCGTGGGCGAACAGGGGTTCAAGATCGTGCTACTGACGCGGCTGTCGCCGGTGTTTCCGTACAACATGCTCGGATACATGTACGGCATCACCGACGTGAAACTGCTCCACTACGTGACGGCGAGCTGGATCGGCATGCTTCCCGGAACGGTGTTGTACGTCTATCTCGGTGCGCTCGCCGGGACGGTGGCCAAGGTGGCCGCGGGCGACACCCCGGAGGGCGGAGAGGCAGACACGCTGCGCTGGATTCTCTACGGCGTCGGCTTCGTCGCCACGCTGGCCGTCACCGTCGTCATCACACGCGTCGCGGCGAAGGCCATGCGCGAGGCCGCCCCGGAGGTCGCCGAGGCGCACGCGGAAGCCGGAGATGGCGACCACCGCTGAACGCGTCGTCGCGCCTCGGTCGGGCGACCCCGAGGAATCGGGCTAGTCTCGGGGTTCTCCATGGCTGCCCGCGCCCGAGGATCCCCAGCGATGACCGTTTCCTCCGACATCCCGCTGACCTACACCCCCGAACAGCTCCTCGACAGCGGCGCTTATGGCGAACCGTTGATCGTCGGCGGCGTGCGCTGCCACGGCGGCTTCACAGACGACGGAACCTATCGGTCCCCGCGCACGATCCACCGCACGCCGGCCATCTGCGCGTGGCAGGCGCAGCTCGCCGGCGACGGGCACGAGCTGCTCGAAATCGATACCGCTCTCATGCCGCCTCAGTACCCGAACGTCGAGCAGGCGAAGCTGTTGCTGCGCGAGGGTGTGCGCGATCCGGTCGTGCGCCGGCTCACGATCGTTGCGATCGTCGAGGGCTTCGGCGCGATCATCCGCGATGTGCGCGTGCCGGATTTGCGCGCGTTGATCGTCGAGCCGATCGACGGCACGGCGCTGGCGCACCTCGCCGGTGGTTTGTTCGAGGCGCACGCGCGTGACGAAGCCGGCTACCGCGACGAGGGTGGCCACAAGCAGATGTGGGAGACGGCGCGCGACCTCGCGCTCGAGAAGCCGAAGGTGCCCGCCGACGTGCTGCTGCGGCTGATGGGCCAGGGACCGGGGCGGCGGCGCGAGCGGAAGCGTGCCTTCCCGCAGCTCGACGAAGACCTCGAGAACGTCTTGGCGACGATGGCGCAGGTGCTCGCCGTCGAGGTGTTCGCGATGGGCGTCTTCGATTGGGGGAATGCGCTGCTCTCCGACCCCGAGGTCTCGGCGGATCCCGAAGGCGCCGGCCGGCTGGTCTCGCACATTCGCGCCGATGAGCATCCACACGTCGAGTATCTACGGACCGCGCTGTCGGAACTGGCGGCCCGCCAGCTGCGCGCCGTGGACGGCAGCCTCCTCGCAGGACGCGACATCGTGAACGGGCTGCTCCATCGGACGCTGCGCGGTCTCACCCGCGAACGCCGCGACGAGCAGCGCGGCGACATCCGGCAAAGCCTCGTCGACGCGATGAAAGCCCACCGCAACCCGACGGACCTGCTCGAGCGTTTCGACGCGCTCGAAACGCCGTGGACGGCGCCGGAACGGACGGGATTCGAACCCGCCGCGGCGGACGCCGTGTGAACCCGTTCGTCCGCGTCCGGCGAAGCGTCCGGATTGCTGCCACCGCGGCCGCCGTCTACCTGCTGTACAAGGTGCCGGCCGGTACCCGCCGCTTGCTCCGCCGCCCGGATCCCGTCGACGACACCGCCACGCACCACCGGGCCGCGCGCCTGCTGCTGAACACGGCGCTTGCGCTGCGCGGCGTCTCGATCAAGTTCTGCCAGGTCGTCGCGACGCGCGCGGACCTCTTCCCGCCGGCGATCATCGACGTACTGAAGCAGTGTCACGACGCCGTCCCGCCGCATCCGTTCGACGAGATCCGCGCGCAGGTGGAAGCCGAGCTCGGCAAGCCGCTCGACGCGGTGTTCCGCGAGTTCTCGCCGGCGCCCGTGGCCTCGGCGTCGCTGGCGCAGGTCCATCGCGCCGTGCTGCTGGACGGACGCGTGGTCGCGGTGAAGGTGCAGTACCCGCGCATCGAGGCGATCGTCCGGACGGACCTCGCCAACATGCGCCGCCTGTGCGCCGTCTACGAGCGCCTCGACCCGCAGCCGCTCGAGCTGTTGCCGCTGGTCTCCGAGCTGACCAAGCACCTGGCGCTCGAACTCGACTTCCGGCGCGAAGCCGACTGCGCCGACCGCGTGCGCGCGCTCTTCGCCGAGGATGGCACCGTCGTCGTTCCGGAGATCCATCGCGAGTGGTCGACGGGCCGCGTGCTGGTGATGGAGTTCGTCAGCGGGATCAAGATCACCGAGAAGGCACAGATCGAAGCCGCCGAGCTGCGCCCCGCCGATGTCGTGCAGGAGCTGATGCGGATCTACACGCGGATGATTCTCGCGGCCGGGTTCTTCCACGCGGATCCGCACCCCGGCAACCTGTTCGTCCGGCCGGACGGCCGCATCGTCGTGCTCGACTACGGACTCTCGAAGGAGCTTCCCGACGGCTTCGGTCTCGGCCTCTTCGAGCTGATGTTCTCGATGATGACGCAGAACGAGTCCGCGATGGTGCGCGCGTTCCAGGAACTCGGCTTCGAAACCCGCAGCGGGGATACGACCACGTTCGTCGCGATCGCCCGGCGCATGATGTCGCGCAGCGAGACCGGCCGCTTCGAAGGCGAGTTCACCGAAGAGATGACCAGCGAGCTCTTCGAGTCGATCCGCCAGAACCCCGTCGTGCGCGTGCCGAGCGACTTCGTACTCGTCGGCCGCGTCTTCTCCCTGCTCTCCGGCATCGCCCACACGCTCGGCGCCCGCGCCAACGTGCTGGAGGCGATGGGCGCGTCGACCGGCGGCAGCGGGTCGTAGCGAACCGCTCCCCTGCGATCGACGCCAGTCCCGTCTCGTCGAAGTCCTGCACCGGGATCGCGACTTAGGCGCGCTTGCGGCGATCTCTGCGCTTCGTCAGAGATCGGTGTAAGCGCTCTTCATCTCGCGGGCAGCGCGCCGGCGCTCAGCCAGTCGCCTTCAGCTGAAACAGCTCCTCGCGTGGCGCGAATCGGCTCTTGCGCGCCTGGTCGATGATCTCGCGCGAGACGTCGAACTTCATCACGTGGTTCGGACCGACCCCTTCCTCGCGCAGGCAGGCCGGAAGGTCGTCGTCCTCGGGCTGGAAACCGGCGCGGTCGTTGAACGCCCACTCGTCCTGCAGACACTGCCAGCCGATGTCGGCGACCTGCTCGCGCGTCACTTCGTCGCCGGTGTACAGCGAGTAGTACTTCGCGATCTCCTCGCAGGTCGGCTGCAGGAACTGGCAGAAACCCGACGAGTCGCAGGCCGCGTTGACGACCTGGGATTCCTGCGACGCCTGCGCGAACTGCTCCGGCGGCAGGCCGGGGTTCACGATCAGGCCCGCGGTGTGATCGGCGCCCATCGGGCTGGTGGCGTAGGTGACGCCGGTGGCCTTGAGCGGCCGCGGGTCCCACGCGGGTAGCGCCTGCCCCTTCACGACCGGCACGCGCGCGTGCTTGCGTTTCTTGCCGATCGCCACCGCGCCGCTGCCGATCGCGCGGCCGAGCTCGGTGCCCTCGGCGACCTCCCGCAGCAGCCGCTTCGCGCCCTCGGCGTCGCCCCATTCCATGCCGCCGGAATCCATCAGGATCGCGATCGCGGCGCCGGTCTCGATGGTGTCGAGGCCGACTTCGTCGCACAGCCGATCGAGATCGGCAACGTCCTCCCAGCTTCCGATCGCGCAGTTCGAGCCGAGCAGCGTCAGCGTCTCGAACTCGAGAGCGCTGGTCTTGTAGTTGCCCTCGGCGTCGTGGACGACGTTCGAGCACTGCACGATGCAGCCGGTCATGCAGTTGTGCATGCCGCCGCCGCGCGTTTCGAAGCTCTCGACGATGCGGGCGCCGTCGAGGTTCTGGACGTCCGGGGACTGCCCCTCGGTCCGGTTCTTGTACGGGAAGGTGTTGAGCATGTTCGCGACCGGCACGACGGAACTGGTGCCGTGTTTGAACATCTGCGGCCCGGCCTGATACGCCTTGGTGTATTCCTTCGAATACGCGAAGAAGTCCTTGCGCACGGCCGGCTGGCGCACCGGGCTCTTGCCGGCATCGACGGCGACGTACTTGAGCCCCTTGCTGCCCATCACCGCGCCGAGGCCGCCGCGCGCGGCGTGACGCGCCGGGCGACCCTTCTCGTCGGTGCACGCGATCGACGCGCCCGACAGCAGCATCTCGCCGGCCGGACCGATCGTGATGAACGACGTGGAATGCGGATACTTTTCGTAGAGCTTCTCGCAGGCTGCGTAGTTCCACAGCTTCTTGTACGGATCGGCCTCGACGACGCGCACGCCGTCGCCGTCGACCTCGATGCCGTAGCGCTTCTCGCGGTCGGCCGGCTGGCCCTTCACGACGATGCAGCGGTAGCCGAGCTTCATCAGGTCCTGCCCCGGGTTGCCGCCCGCGTTGGCTTCCTTGATGCCGCCGGTGAGGGGGCTCTTGCCGCCCATCGAGATGCGGCCAGAGGTCGGCGCCGATGTGCCGGACAAGACGCCGGGCGCCATCACGAGCACGTTGTCCGGACCCAGCGGGTCGCAGGTGGGGTCGCACTCCTCGAGCAGGATGCGCGCCGAGAGCGCCCGGCCCCCGAGCAGCTTCCACTCGTCGGGGAAGGGCTGGGGCGTGGCCGTGAGGTTCGTCATGTCGACGCGGAGGATCTGGTCGGACAACAGGGCTTCTCCTTTGCGAGAGAGAGGGATGCTATCGGAGGCCGGAGCCGCCGGCGATGGCGGCGAGCACTTCGAGGTGATCGCCGGGGCCGATCGGCTCGGCGAGCGCGTCTCCGGTCAGTTGGTCGCCATTCCGGAACAGCTTGACGAAACGGTGGACGCGACCGGCCGGATCGACGACCTGCGCGCGGAAGCCGGGGAAGCGCGCCTCGACGGCCTCTAGGCACTCCGCAACGGTGCCCTGCGGGATCTCGATCTCGTCGGCGCCGCCCGTCGGGCCGCGATACGGCGGCGGGATGGCGAGGGTCGGCATCGGCGGAGTCCTCCGGTCGGTGAAGTCGGGAGCATAGCAGTCGGGCAGCGCCTTCATCGCTTGCGTATGCTTGCGAGTCCCATGCGCGCTGGCTCCCCTCCGCCGCTGCTCGTCGCAATCCTGCTGGGATCGCTCGCGCTCGCGGTGCCGACGCGCGCGCAGCACGGGATGACCGGCGGCCCGCGCCCGCTGCATCTGCGACTCGCCGAGGCCGACGTCGTCGCGATCGGCACGGTCGAAGCGGTGAGCGAAGGACGCGTGACGGTCGGCGAGGCCACCGCGCTGCGCGGGGAGCTGCCGCCTCGCTTCGAACTCAAGCGGGCGCCGTCCCTCGAGATCCCGTTCGCCGTCGGCGCCTCCCTGTTGCTGCCGTTGCGCGGTGCGCGAGATCCATACGTCCTGGTCGACGACGCCCGCGAGCTGATCTCGCTGCGCGATCCGGCGGCAGCGGCCGCTTGGCGCGCGGGAACCCACTCCCTGCTGGCCGCAGGCGACGACCGCGAGGCACTGACGGACGTCTACGTCGCCTGGCTCGAGGGCGACGACGACGCGTTGCGCGAGACCGCCGGTGCGGCGCTGCTCGACCCGCGCGCAGGATTGCTACCGATGTCCCCGGAACGCGCCGTGGCGCGTGCGCGCGCGGCGCTGGATCCGGAACTGCCGCTCGCCGCGCGGCGCATCTCGGCGATGCTCGCCAGCGGACGCGCCGAGGGCGCGTTGGCGATGCTCGCGGACTTCCCCGCAGTCGCCCGCGACGCCCAGGTGTTGGAGACGGCGCTTCGCAGCGGCATCCATTGGCGCGTCGACGGCGTCGACGATGCACTTCTCCGCGCGCTCGAGGACGACAGGCCCGCGGTACGACGCTCCGCGGTGAAGCTGATCGAATCCTCCGGGTCGACTCTCGGCCTCGAGCAACTCGTCGAAGTGGCCGCGCACGATGCCGACGAGGGCGTCCGGCGGGAAGCGATCCGGGTGTTGCGCGCGCGGGGGATGCGGGGGGAGTAGGCGCGGGGCGGTTGGTTGCCCGGCAAAGAGCGGCCTGATGGACTTCGCTCGGCTGCGCCTCGCTGCGCGCGCCGGAAGACCGGCGCTTGCGGTGTGAGGTGGCAGGGGCCTTCCCGTACCTCCGACGGGGCGACCTGGCACTGGGCCTGTTCCGGAGCGGCGCCGACTTCCTCTCGAGAGCGTGCCCTCGGCGAGGCTCGTTGTTTCGTGTCCGCCTCCCCATCCCGGTGGGAGCGCCGCTCACGTGCGGCGGAGTGCGGATCGAGACGCGCGATGGAGTTCGACGCCCTCGGGAAGCGAGAAGGTCGTGCGTCGGCGCATCGGGACGGTACGAGTCGGGATGGATCCCCGTCGGGGGTTCCCAAGATGGGTCTCGATCCGTCAGGGCCCAGCGATACGTCGGCGGCGAACGACCGAGCTCTCGCCTCCGTCGGTCTCCGGCATGTTTTGATGGAAGCTCCCGGGTCGGGAAGGACTTCCCCCGCCTGTACCCACTCCGCCGACTGCATCCACGCACCTCGGCGTCCGGCGACGCGCTGACTGGCCGGCGGAAGCGGGACCTCGTGCTCCTGCGTCCGACGCCGAAGTACGATTCGACGATACGCCCGTTCCCGGCCCGATACAAGCAGAATTTCGACAGCGCTCCTTCCCGCACACCTCAGACGCGTTTGGCGACGCGTCCCGCGTTCCTTCCCTGGCCGCGCCAGTAGCGCGCACGCGCCGGAATGCGCCAGAAGCTGGCGTCGGGCGTCCGGAAGGGAGCCGGATCGTGAGACGACGGCAACCATGCGGTCAGGAAGCCGTCGCGCCCCCAGCCGTGATACACACATCCGCTGTCGAGACCGCGCAGGCCAGGCGCCACGTGCAGTCCCTGCAGCGACCAGTGGCCGTACACGATGCCATAGGGATGTTTGCGAGCCGCCCAGCGTCGATGCCAGGCATCGGCGTCGTCGGTTGGTGTCCGTGCCGACCAGTGACCACGCGCATCGACGCTGCGGCAGCGCGTGAGGCGTGCGAGCGCATCGCTGTCGGCATCCGTGCGCAGGTCGGCCGCCAACAGGTGGGCCGCGGCCTTCCGCGAGGCCCGCAGCCGTTGCTCGATGGCGCCGGCGCGGCGAACCAGCTCCGGCAGCTCCCAGCCCGGAGCGACGGCGGCGTGCACCATCGCAAAATCGAAACCGCCGATCGCATCCACCAGCGCGACCGGCCGTTGGCGCAGCCAATCGATCCACTCGTTGCGGTCCGGGGCACCGAGCACGTCCTGGATCGTGTCGTCGGCGGCGAGCGGTCGCTGGCCCCATGCGGCGCGGAGCAACGCCAGCTCGTGATTCCCGAGCACCACTTGCGCGCGCCCTGCGTCCGCGAGCGCGCGCACCGTGCGCAGCACCCGCAGGCTCGCCGGCCCGCGGTTCACCAGATCGCCGACCAACCACAGCTCGAACTCGCCGCCGAACGCCGCGCGCACGCGGACCACCAGCTCGTCGAGCTCGTCCGCGCACCCCTGCACATCCCCCACGAACACCCGCTGCACCCCGTCAAGAAAGGGGCCGGGTTGGAAATGTCAACTTTTCCCCATCCGGGGAAAAGTTGACATTTCCAACCCGGCC
>CAYOHN010000014.1:0-26313 GCA_964403735.1 uncultured Spirochaetales bacterium
GCACTGCGCAGGATGTGCGCGCCTACTTCCTGACGATGCAGTACTGGCTGGCAGGATCGGATCAGAACGTCGAGAACATGATCCGCCTGCTGGTGGAGCGGTACGCGGAGGGTCCCCGCCGGCCGCTGCGCCGCCGCGCCCGGGCGGAACTTCCGCGCGCGTATCCCGAAGTGGGCCTCTATCACCCGCGTATCCCCGGACGGATCGGTTCGAACCGGGAGGCGCTGCCCGGTCCGTCGGCACCCCAAACGGGCACCGTCGGTCTGCTGTTGATGCGCTCCTACGTGCTGGCCGGCAGCACCGCGCACTACGACGGCGTGATCGACGCGCTCGAAGCCCGCGGTCTGCGGGTGGTGCCGGCGTTTTCGAGTGGCCTGGATTCGCGCCCGGCGATCGAACAGTTCTTCATGCAGAATGGTAAGCCGGCGGTCGATGCCGTCGTCTCGCTCACCGGCTTCTCGTTGGTCGGTGGTCCGGCGTACAACGACGCGTCGGCCGCCGAGGAGTTGCTGGCGCGACTCGACGTTCCCTACGTGGCCGCGCAGGCGGTCGAGTTCCAGTCACTGGCGCAGTGGGAGGCTTCCGACGCCGGACTCGTCCCGATCGAAGCGACGATGATGGTGGCGATTCCGGAACTCGACGGCGCGACGGGGCCGATGGTGTTCGGCGGTCGCTCGCAGCAGGCCGGGCCCGGGGGCGGTCGGGAAATGGAGGCGCACCCGGAGCGCGTCGAGACACTGGCCGCGCGCGTGCAGCGGCTGGTGGCGCTCCGCACGACACCGCGGAACCAACGCCGGATCGGAATCGTGCTCTTCAACTTCCCGCCGAACGCCGGGAACACGGGCACGGCGATGTACCTCTCCGTGTTCGCCTCGCTGCACCGGACGCTGCTGGCCATGCGGGCCGAGGGCTATGCGGTCGAAGTCCCGGAGAGCGTGGACGATTTGCGCGAGCAGATCATCGCGGGGTCGGCCTCTCGCTTCGGCGCGCCGGCCAACGTCTTCCACCGCATCCCGGTGGACGAGCACGTGCGACGGGAGCGCTGGCTCGACGACATCGAGGCGCATTGGGGACCCGCGCCGGGACGCCAGCAGAGCGACGGCCGATCGCTGTTCGTGCTCGGTGCGCGCTTCGGCAACGTCTTCGTCGGCATCCAGCCGGCCTTCGGCTACGAGGGCGATCCGATGCGCCTCCTCTTCGAGAAGGGCTTTGCGCCAACGCATGCGTTCTCGGCGTTCTATCGCTTCTTGCGCGAGGACTTCGGCGCGGACGCGCTGCTGCACTTCGGAACCCATGGCGCGCTCGAGTTCATGCCGGGCAAGCAGGTCGGCCTGTCGGAGGCGTGCTGGCCGGATCGGCTGCTCGGCGACATGCCGAACTTCTACCTCTACGCGGCGAACAACCCTTCCGAGGGAACGATTGCGAAGCGCCGCGGGGCGGCCACGCTGATCAGCTATCTCACGCCACCGATCGCTCATGCGGGCCTGTATCGAGGCCTGCAGGACCTCGCTTCGTCGGTCGATCGCTGGCGCGGAAGCCAGCAAGACGGCAGTGACGAGCGGTGCGCGCTGGCCGCGCTGATCCAGGAGCAGGCAGCGGCGCTGGATCTCGCGGCTGCCGAACCGGCCTGGGACAGCGCGGCGGAGCACGAGATCGTGCGCCTGGGCGAGGCGATGCGCGAGCTCGAAAAGACCGTCATTCCCTGTGGACTTCACGTGGTCGGCGAGTCTGCATCGCCGGAAGAGCGCGCGGAGTTGCTTCGCGCCGTGGTGGACACGGCACCGTCGGGGGCGCCCGAGCGGGCGCTGCTCGAGCCGCTCGCGTGCGGCGAGACGCCGGAGGTGGCGCTGTCAACTGTGCTGCGGACCGCCGAACCCGACGCTCTAGCGCGTCTTCAGGAGCTGGAGACGATGAACCGCCTGCTTCGTGAGGACCACGAACTCCCGGCGCTGCTGCACGCGCTCGACGGGCGATACGTGCGGCCGGCGCCCGGCGGCGATCTGCTGCGGACACCGGCGATCCTGCCGACGGGGCGCAACCTGCACGGCTTCGATCCCTTCCGGATGCCCAGTGCCTTCGCCGTGCAGCAGGGAGAGCGCCAGGCCCGGCGGCTCATCGAGCGGCATGCGTCCGAGGGCCACCCGCTGCCGGAGTCGATCGCGATCGTGCTGTGGGGTACCGAGAACCTGAAGACCGAGGGCGGCTCCATCGCCCAGGCGCTCGCGCTGATCGGCGCCCGCCCGCGCTTCGACAGCTATGGACGGCTGGCCGGAGCCGCGCTGGTCCCGCTCGCCGAGCTGGGCCGACCGCGGATCGACGTCGTCGTGACACTTTCCGGGATCTTCCGCGATCTGTTCCCGCTCCAGACCCGCCTGCTGGCCGAAGCCTCGTTCCTCGCCGCGAGCGCTGACGAAGTGGCCGACCGGAATTTCGTCCGCAAGCACGCGCTCGAGTACCAGAGTGTCCACGGCTGCGACCTCGAAACGGCGGCGCTACGCGTCTTCAGCAACGCGCAGGGCGCCTACGGCTCGAACGTGAGCCAGCTGGTGCAGAACGAGCTGTGGGAAGACGAGGACGAACTCGCCGAGGCGTACTCCCAGCGAAAGAGTTTTGCGTACGGTCGCAACGGTCAGCCCGTCCGACAAGCAGAGTTGCTTCAGAGCGTGCTGGCGGGCGTTCAGCTCGCGTATCAGAGCCTCGACTCCGTTGACGTGGGCGTCACCACGGTCGACGTCTACTTCGACTCGCTGGGCGGCGTCAGCCGCTCGATCCAGCGGGCGAGTGGGGCAGCGGTCCCGGTGTACATCGGCGACGAGACCCAGGGCGCCGCCCGCGTCCGGACGCTCGACGAGCAGGTCTCGCTGGAGACACGCACGCGCATGCTCAATCCGAAATGGTACGAGGGCATGCTTCGCCACGGCTACGAAGGCGTGCGCCAGATCGAGACGCACGTCACCAACACGATGGGCTGGTCGGCGACGACCGGGCGCGTGGCGCCCTGGGTGTACCGCCAGCTCGCCGCCACCTACGTGCTCGACGACGAGATGCGCGTGCGGCTGGCGACGCTCAATCCGACGGCCTGCGCGCGGGTGGCCAACCGGCTGCTCGAGGCGCACGACCGCTCGTACTGGTCGGCAGAGCCGGACATGTTGGAGTCCCTGCGCCGGGCGGGCGCGGAGCTCGAGGACAGGCTGGAAGGAATCGAATCGGGGGTGGCGGCATGACGATCGGGATGGCTCCGAGACGCGCGGACGGCGATGGCAGCGTGCAGGTCCCGCTGGATCCGACCGTGAGCATCGGCAGCGCAAAGGTGTTCGCGGTCTACGGGAAGGGCGGCATCGGCAAGAGCACGACGTCGTCGAACTTGTCCGTGGCGTTCTCGAAGCTCGGCAAGCGCGTGCTGCAGATCGGCTGCGATCCGAAACACGACTCGACCTTCACGCTCACCAAGAGACTGGTCCCGACGGTGATCGACGTGTTGGAGGGCGTGGATTTCCACTCCGAGGAGCTGCGCGTCGAGGACTTCGTGTACGAGGGCTTCAACGGCGTGATGTGCGTCGAGGCGGGCGGGCCGCCGGCGGGCACGGGCTGCGGCGGCTACGTCGTCGGCCAGACCGTGAAGCTCCTCAAGGAGCATCACCTGCTCGAAGACACCGACGTGGTGATCTTCGACGTCCTCGGCGACGTGGTGTGCGGAGGGTTCGCCGCTCCGCTCCAGCACGCCGAGCGGGCGCTGATCGTGACGGCGAACGACTTCGACTCGATCTTCGCGATGAACCGGATCATCGCGGCGATCCAGGCCAAGTCCCGCAACTACAAGGTTCGGATCGGCGGCGTGCTGGCGAACCGCAGCAACGCCACGGACGAGATCGACCGCTTCAACCAGAACGTCGGTCTCAAAACGATGGCCTGCTTCCCGGACCTCGACGTGATCCGGCGTAGCCGGCTCAAGAAGTCGACGTTGTTCGAGATGGAGGCTTCCCCGGAGCTGGAGGCGGTACAGAAGGAGTACTTGCGGCTCGCCGCCCTGCTTTGGGCCGGCACGGACCCGCTGGTGGTCGCACCGATGAAGGACCGGGATCTCTTCGACCTGCTGGGGTTCGACTGATGCTCGGCTACTCGTACGAAGCGCGCAAAGGACAGCTCGAGACCTACTTCGACCGGACCGCGGCCGAGACGTGGTCACGGCTTACATCGGACGCGCCGGTGGGAAGGATCCGCGCCACGGTGCGTGCCGGCCGCGACCAGATGCGCAACACGCTGCTCGCGTGGCTGCCCGCCGACCTGCAAGGGAAGCGCGTGCTCGACGCCGGGTGTGGGACGGGCGCCTTCGCGATGGAGGTGGCACGGCGCGGCGCCGAAGTCGTCGCAGTAGATCTGTCGCCGACGCTCGTGGGCCTGGCTCGCGATCGCAGCGGGCACACCGGCGCGATCGAGTTCCGTACCGGCGACATGCTCGATCCGGCCCTCGGGCGCTTCGACCACATCGTCGCGATGGATTCGCTGATCCACTACGAAGCGGCGGACATGGTCCGGATGCTCGTCGGGCTCGCCGAGCGCACCGCCTCGTCGTTGCTCTTCACGTTCGCTCCGAGCACCTCGCTGCTCCGGGTGATGCACGCGGTGGGGCAGGTCTTTCCGCAAGGCCACCGCTCACCGGCGATCGAGCCCATCGAGACGGACGCGCTGCGCCGCCTGATCGAGGTGGCGCCGGGACTCGAGGGCTGGCAGGCCGCGCGGACGCAGCGGATCGCGCGGGGCTTCTACATCTCGCAGGCGATGGAGATCCGCACGGCATGAAAGCCTGGAACGAGAAGATCGGCCGGAACTGGGCGCGCGTGGGCACGCGCTTCCTGCCGTTCGCCGATGCCGCCAGCGAGGAGTTGCCGCTCGGCCGGCTGCTTCGGCTGTCGCTGTTCCAGGTCTCGGTCGGGATGGCGCTCGTGCTGCTCACGGGAACGCTCAACCGGGTGATGATCGTCGAGTTCCAGGTTCCGACGTGGCTCGTGTCGCTCATGATCTCGCTGCCGATCGTGTTCGCTCCGGTCCGCGCCCTGGTCGGCTTCCGCTCCGATACCCACCGTTCTGCCCTCGGCTGGCGGCGCGTGCCGTACATCTGGTTCGGCACGCTGCTCCAATTCGGTGGACTCGCGATCATGCCCTTCGCGCTGATCCTGCTCTCGGGGGACAGCCAGGGGCCAGCGTGGGTTGGGCAAGCCGGGGCGGCGCTGGCCTTCCTGCTGGCGGGAGCGGGCCTGCACACGACCCAGACGGCGGGTCTCGCGCTCGCCACCGACCTCGCGCCGGCGGCTTCCCGTCCGCGTGTCGTCGCCCTGCTCTACGTGATGCTGCTCGTCGGGATGGTGGGGAGCGCTCTGGGCTTCGGGGCGCTGCTCGCCGACTTCAGCCAGATCCGGCTGATCCGCGTGGTCCAGGGCGCTGCGCTGCTGACGATGGTGCTCAACTGCGTCGCGCTCTGGAAGCAAGAGACGCGCGATCCGTCGCGGACGGCGCAGGAGGGGGAGCGTCCGGCGTTCCGCGACGCTTGGCGCGCGTTCGCGGCGACTCGCCGGGCGAGGCGATTCCTCGTTGCGGTCGGTCTCGGAACGGGCGGCTTCGCGATGCAGGACGTGCTGCTCGAACCCTACGGCGGCGAGATTCTACAGCTCACCGTCGGCGCCACCACCACGCTCACGGCGCTGCTGGCCGGTGGGACACTCGCGGCGTTCGCGCTCGCGGCGCGCCAGCTCGCCCGCGGTGGCGACGTCCATCGACTGGCGGCAAGCGGAGCGTTGATCGGTGTCGCTGCTTTCTCGGCGGTGATCTTCTCGGCGCCGCTCGAATCCCCGCTGCTGTTTCGCGTCGGTACCGCCCTGATCGGATTCGGCGCTGGCCTCTTCAGCGTCGGGACGCTCACGGCGGCGATGGCGCTCGATGTCGGGGGCGGCACGGGTCTGGCGCTGGGCGCCTGGGGCGCGGTACAGGCGTCCGCCGCTGGACTCGGCATCGCAGTGGGCGGTGTGATCCGCGACGGTGTCTCCGCGCTCGCGAGCCAAGGTCTGCTCGGTCCGGCGCTGACCGGTCCCGCCGTGGGTTACGGCGCGGTGTACCACGTAGAGATCGCGCTCTTGTTCGCGACTCTGATCGTGATCGGCCCGCTGGTGCGTCCCGCGGGCGTGGTCGCGACAGGGGCGCCGTCCCGTTTCGGATTGGCTGAGTTTCCGGGCTAGCAATCGTTTCGAGGGAGGTCAGGATCATGCCCACCGGCGCCATCACCGAGTACATCGATGTGGCTCAGGTCGTTCTCTACGTGTTCTGGATTTTCTTTGCCGCGCTGATCTTCTACCTGCGGCGCGAGGACAAGCGCGAGGGCTATCCGCTCGAGTCGGACCGCTCCAGCTCGGTGCGGGTCGAAGGGTTTCCGAGCATGCCGTCGCCCAAGGTCTACACGCTCCCGCACGGCGGGACGTTCACGGCTCCGAACGAGCTGGCCGACACCCGGGCAGTGCACGCCCGTCCGACGGCACCGTGGCCGGGTGCGCCCCTGCAGCCGACGGGCGATCCGATGCTCGACTCGATCGGCCCGAGCTCGTACGCGGATCGGGACGAAGAACCCGATCTGACTCACGAGGGCGCGCCGCGAATCGTGCCGATGCGGATCGCGACCGAGTTCTCGGTCGAGCCGCGTGACCCGGATCCGCGCGGCATGACCGTGCTCGGAGCCGATGGGGAGATCGGCGGAACGGTACGGGACATCTGGGTCGATCGTTCCGAGCCGCAGATCCGGTACCTCGAGGTCGCGACGGGTCCGAAGGGCGACGGCACGCGCGTGCTGCTGCCGATCACGATGGCGGTCGTCGACGGGCGCCGGCGGCAGGTGGCGGTCGGCTCGATCCTGGGATCCCAGTTCGCGCGGGTTCCTGCCTTGGGCAACGACGATCGCGTGACCCGACTCGAGGAGGACCGCATCTCTGCCTACTACGCGGGGGGCTACCTGTACGCCGAGCCGGCCCGACAGGAGTCGCTGCTGTGAGCGCGCGCGTCAACGTCGGCGAGCACGAGTCGGAGCCGGTCCGCGGACTGCCCGGGGTCCCGCCGGAAGGGGAACAGATCCTCTGGCAGGGCGCGCCGAGCTGGCGGCGCCTCGCTCGCGACGCATTCCACACCCGGAAGATCGCGGTCTACTTTGGCCTACTGGTGGCGTGGCGGGCCGCGGCAGCGCTGTCTGCTGGGGAGCCCGCGTGGGAAGCGGCGGTGTCGGTGGGGCGGATCGCTGCGCTCGGGGCCGTCGCGGTGGGCATCCTGGCGGGCATGGCTTGGCTTCACGGTCGCGCCACTGTCTACACGATTACGAGTCAGCGAGTTGTGATTCGATTCGGTGTAGCGCTCACGATGGCCGTCAATGTGCCGTTCCGGAGCCTGCGCTCCGTTGCGCTCAAGACCCATCCCGACGGCACTGGCAACATCCCGCTGGCCGTCAGCGATGCCAATCGGGTCGGTTACCTGATGATGTGGCCCCACGCCCGGCCTTGGCGCTTCGGGGCGCAGTGCGAGCCGATGTTGCGCGCGGTCCCCGACGTGCAGGCCGTGGCCGAGACGCTGACCCGAGCCATCGGAGGAACCGCCCGGCGCGCGCCGGTGCGATCCGAGCAGCCCGACCTCGTGGGCGCCGGTCGGCAGCCGGTCGCCCAGGCGATGTCCTGACAAGGAGGATCCAGTGAGCGATTCGTCTAGTGGCCCGATTCCGCGGGGCGTGCTCCTCGGCGCCGCCGCGCTCGTCGGGGTGACCCTGCTCGCCGCAGGCACCGCGCGATGGACGGGCATCGGAACGACCCCGAACCCCACCTCCGCTGCCGTCGACCGGCTGGCGCTGAACTTCGAGGATCGGCCGAACGGAGCCGTCGCGGTGGTCGCGGCAGACGAGGAGCGGGTGGTCGAAGTGTTGGAGCCGGGCACGAACGGTTTCCTGCGCAGCGTCGTTCGGGGCCTCGTGCGCGAACGGCGGGCGCGGGGCATCGGGCCCGAGCCTGCCTTCCATCTGACGCACTGGGCAGACGGGCGTCTCTCGTTGGACGACCCTGCGACCGGGCGGACCGTCGAACTCGGCGCCTTCGGGCCCACCAACGCAGGAGTTTTCGCGCAGCTGATGGCCGCGGCGGATGACGTCCGATGAACGGGTATCGCCTCGCGCGCCGGTACTCCATCGAGGTGCCGTGCACGATCGATCTCCAGGCGTCCGCGACGAGCGTGCATGCGCACGTGGAGCTGGAGGGTGTCGACGTGAGCCCCGGGGACTCGGTGCTGGTTCACGACGCTCCCGTCCGGATGCAGGGCGAGGAGCGCGTCGTCTGCCGTCGCTACGCCACGGTCCGGCGAGCCAGCAGCCTGCGGCGCGCGTGGACACGGCTCGCCGGCCATTTCGAACTCGGTGAACTCTGCGAAGTCGGGTTCACCGCGAGGAGGACACGATGACCGCTGCCGCCGTCCTGAATCCGATTCCCAACGAGACCACGCGCAAGGCACAACAGGACACCGTCCTCAGCCCGCGCTTCTATACGACCGACTACGAGGCGATGGATCGCATCGACGTCACGCCGGTGCGAGCCGAGTGGGACGCCCTCATGGCGGAGCTGGGTCGCGACGTGAACCGAGACCACTTCGTGCGGGACGAGGCCTTCGAGCGCGATCTCCGGGAGATTCCGGAGGGGCTGCGTGAGGAGTTCGTCGACTTCCTGGTCAGCTCGATCACGGCCGAGTTCTCCGGCTGCGTGCTGTACAGCGAGGTCAAGAAGCGCGCGAAGAACCCCGATGTGCGACAGCTGTTCGGCTACATGACCCGCGACGAGGCGCGCCACGCCGGGTTCATCAACGCCTCGCTCAAGGACTTCGACATCGGCGTGGACCTCGGGTTCCTGACGCGCGCCAAGAAGTACACCTACTTCAAGCCGAAGTTCATCTTCTACGCCACCTACCTCTCCGAGAAGATCGGCTACGCCCGATACATCACGATCTACCGCCAACTCGAACGACACCCGGAGTTCCGCATCCACCCGATCTTCCAGTGGTTCGAGCGCTGGTGCAACGACGAGTTCCGGCACGGGGAGGCCTTCGCATTGCTCATGCGCGCCGATCCGAAGCTGTTGCGTGGTCACAACAAGTTGTGGATCCGCTTCTTCCTGCTGGCGGTCTTCGCGACGATGTACGTACGAGATCACGCGCGGCCGGCCTTCCACGCCGCGCTCGGCCTCGACCCGAGCGAGTACGATTTCACCGTGTTCCGGATCACGTCGGAGATCTCGCAGCAGGTGTTTCCGTTCACCCTGGACCTGGAGCATCCGCGCTTCCGGGCCGGACTCGAGCGTCTGCGGCGGATCTCGGAGGCGTCCGCGGCCGCGCGCACGCGCGGCGGGCTCGTGGGTGCCGTCCGGCGGCTCGGACTCGGCATCGCGGCGGCGGCGACGTTTGCGGAACTCTATCTGCTCCCGACTCGACCGAACGAACTCCCGCAGCAGGTGCGGATGGCCCCCGCCTGGTAGGGGCGCGACGCCTACGGCCCGGAGGTCCACGTGAAAGCAGCCCCCGACACGCTCGACGTCCCGCACAGCTCGTCGAGCGGCGGCGGCCTCGCCGAGGCTGGCTCCTTGCTGGATCGGATCGAGTCGCCGGCGGATCTCCGTCGGATTCCGGCAGCGATGCTCCCGGGCGTCGCCGCCGAACTCCGACAGGGCATCATCGAGGCGGTCTCCCGAACCGGTGGCCACCTTGCGGCCAGCCTCGGAGCGGTCGAACTCGCGACGGCGCTGCACTACGTGTTCGACACGCCGCGCGACCGCCTGCTCTGGGACGTGGGGCACCAGGGCTATCCGCACAAGTTCCTGACCGGACGGCGCCGCGCGTTCGCGCAGCTCGGCAAACCGAGCGGAATCGCCAAGTTCCTGCGTCGCGCGGAGTCCCGCTACGACGTGTTCGGGGCCGGACACGCCGGCACCTCGATCTCGGCCGCGGTCGGAATCGCGGAGGCGCTCCGGCGCGGCGAAGGCGACGCGCGTGTGGTCGCGGTGATCGGGGACGGGGCGATGACCGCCGGAATGGCCTTCGAGGGTCTGAACCATGCCGGCTTCCTGCAACTCGCCAACCTCGTCGTCGTCCTGAACGACAACGCGATGTCGATCTCTCCCAACGTGGGTGCGCTCGCGGCGGCGTCCCACCCGTCTCGCCTGTTCGAGGAGTTCGGCTTCCGCTATTTCGGCCCGGTCGACGGTCATGACCTGGGGGCTCTCGTCGACACCTTCTCGCGGGTCCGCGACGCGCGAGATCGTGCGGGGCCGGTCCTCGTCCATTGCCGCACCGAGAAGGGGCGTGGCTACGAGCCGGCCGAGAACGATCCCGTCGCCTATCATGGCGTGACACCGTACGAGATCGGCTCGGGGGCGATGGCGAAAGGGAAGCCAGGGCCGCCCTCCTGGACGGCGGTGTTCGCCGACGCGCTGATCCAGCTCGCGGACGCGGACTCTCGCATCGTCGGCATCACGGCGGCGATGGCGGACGGCACCGGTTTGACGCGCTTCCGCGCCGTGCACCCGGACCGCTGCTACGACGTCGGGATCGCCGAACAGCATGCGGTGACGATGGCGGCGGGCATGGCGACCGAGGGGCTGAAGCCCGTCTGCGCGATCTACTCGACGTTCCTGCAGCGCGCCTACGACCAGATCGTCCACGACGTCTGCGTCCAGAATCTCGATGTGACGCTGGTACTGGATCGGGCGGGGCTGGTCGGTGCCGACGGCGCCACGCACCAGGGCCTCTTCGACTTCGCCTATCTGCGGGCACTGCCCAACATGGTCGTCATGGCGCCCCGGGATGGGGACGAACTGCGTCGCATGCTGCGCACGGCGATCGACCACCCGGGCCCGGCTGCGCTTCGCTTTCCACGCGGCCAAGCGCCGAGCGTTCCGAGCGAAACCGTGGTCGAGCCGTTGCCGATCGGCAAGGCCGCGTTGCTCCGAGACGGGACGGACGTCGCTTTGATCGCGATCGGTTCGATGGTGGCGACGGCCCTCCGTAGTGCCGAGACCCTTGCGGAAGAAGGCGTCGAGGCGGCGGTGTTGGATGCGCGCTTCGTGAAGCCGCTCGATGTCCCGGCGATCACGCGGGTCGCCCGCCGCACTCGCGGTGTGGTCACGCTCGAGGAGCATGGCGTGCAGGGTGGCTTCGGGGAGGCAGTGGTTCGCGTGCTCGCGGAACACGATTTGCGAGTCCCTGTCCGGACGCTGGCCGTGCCGGATCGGATCGTCGAACACGGAGATCCTGAGACTCTCCTGGCGTCGTTCGGCCTCGATGTCGAAGGAGTGGCTCGGGCCGCGCGCAAGATGGTGGACCGCACCGCTCCCCGTCGAGCCCCTTCCTTGCCCACTCGAACAGCGCGGGTTCTTCCGATCTAGAAGGCTGGCGCTCTCGATGGCAGGACGCTCGTATCGACAGGCGAGCTGTCGAGGCCGACCGGAGTCTTCATGGATCTTCGTCGCGAGGCGAGCCCCGGAGGGCCATCCCCGATATACTCCTCCGGCAACAGAAGATGCTCTTCGGTACCAGCGAGTCTGGTCGACAAGGCGGCGGGACGATGGCACAAGCGGCAGCTCTAGCGGTCAACACTTCGCAACCAGACGTCACGCTCGTCCTGGACATGGACGGCGTCATCGAGGGAGCGTCGCTCTCCGGCTCCGTTCCCCATCAGGATCTGGGAGCCTGGATCGGGCGGCCGTGGCTCGAGACGGTCGTCGACCCGGGCAGCGCCAAGGTCCTCCGCATCGTCGACGATGCGCGCACCACCGGCCTCTCCGCGTTCCGGCAAGTGAATCAACGCTTCCCGAGCGGTCTCGAGTTGCCCATCGAGTACACGGCATTCCGGCTGGGCCGGAAGGGACTGATCGCCGTGGGCAAGAGCCTCCACGCCGTCGCCGAGTTGCAGTCACGACTGCTCGGCGCCCAGCAGGCGATCGAGCGCGACTACTGGAAACTTCGCGAGATCGAGACCCGCTGTCGCGTCCTGTTCGATCGCTCGAACGAAGCCGTGCTCGTCGTTCGGGCGGAAAATCTGCGCATCGCCGAGGCGAATCCCATGGCGATCCGTGCCCTCGCACTGGATGGGTCGCACGAGAGTGTCTCCGGCCGCGAGTTGATTCCGGCCGTTGTTTCCGAGGAGCGGGGCGCACTGGAAGCAATGCTTCACCGCGTCCGCGATCAGGGGAAAGCCCCGGGGATCCTCGTGCACCTCGGAGCGGAACAGAGGCCCTGGCTCCTGCGAGCGTCGCTGCTTCCGAGCCAGGAGGGGCTTTCCTATCTCCTTCAGCTCACGGCTGCGGGCGCACTCCCCCGCGACGAGCCGGATCGGATCCCCATCGAGGCGCTCGTCGAGCGGTCGCCCGACGGGTTCGTCGTGATCGATGATCGGGGCCGTGTCCTGCGCGCCAACCGCGCATTTCTCGAGCTGGCTCAGGTGGGCAACGAAACCTCCGTGGTCGGGCAGCGGCTCGGGCGCTGGCTGGGGCGCCCGGGCGCCGACCTGCAGGTGTTGCTCGCGACCATCAGGCGGAACGGTTCGGTACGCCTCTTCTCCACCACGCTTCACGGGGAACTGGGAACCAGTGCGGAGGTCGAAGTCGCCGCCGCCGGCGATGGTCCGACGGATCCGCGCAGCATCGGCTTGCTGATTCGGGACGTGGCCTCACGGCTTCCCGCGCCTGCGGATGCCGGCAAGTTGGGCTCTTTGCTCGGTGCCTTCGCCGACCAGATCGGCAAGGAGTCCTTGCCGCTGCTCGTGAAGCGAACGGTCTCCGCGGTCGAACGGCACTACATCAAGGCAGCGCTCGACAGGACCGCGGGCAACCGCACCGCGGCGGCACAGATCCTCGGCGTCAGCCGGCAGAGTCTCCATGCGAAGCTCAGCCGCTATGGACCCGAGGACCATGAGCCGTCGATTGCCTCCGGAAGCGAGTGAAGGAAGTCGCTGCTCGTGGCCATCCCGCCCGCGCCCGCCTTTGGACAGGCCGATCTTTCGAATTGCGAGCGTGAACAGATCCATCTAGCCGGCTGTATCCAGCCGCAGGGCGCCTTGCTCGTGCTTCAGGAGCCTGATCTCCTGGTGCTCCAGGCGAGCGAGAACGCGGGCACTTTCCTCGGGATCCGCGAGCCGATCCTCGGCCGGCGCCTCGACGAGTTCCCCGGTGATCTACCGCGACGCATCCTGCCCCATCTGGATTCTCCGCTGCTCGAGATTCCCTCCGCGCTGCGCTGCCGCTTCGGACGCTCGCTGGAGCCGCTCGAGTGTCTGCTTCACCGATCCCGACCGGGAGGCCTGGTGGTCGAACTCGAGCGTGTGGGTCCCGCCGTCGATCTCTCCGAAGAGGTCGGGGCCGCGCTGAGTGGGATCCGCACGTCCTCGTCGCTCCAGGAGTTGTGCGACGAGACCGCGCGGCTGTTCAAACAGATCGCCGGCTACGACCGCTGCATGGTCTATCGCTTCGACGACGACGGTCACGGCGAGGTCTTCTCCGAGCGCCGCAACCCGGAGCTCGATTCTTACCTCGGCCAACGCTATCCGGCCTCGGACATCCCGCAGATCGCTCGCCGTCTCTACGAGCGCAATCGCGTCCGGGTGCTCGCGAACGTCGCGGATCCGCGTGTCGCCATCGAGCCTCGGGTCTCGAGGGCGACCGGCGACGAGCTCGACATGTCACTTTGCTTCCTGCGCGCGATGTCTCCGATCCACATCCGGTACCTCCAGAACATGGGTGTCGCAGCGACGCTGGTCGCTTCCCTCGTCGTCGGGGGGGAGCTCTGGGGCCTGGTCGCCTGCCATCACTACGCACCGCGGATCGTGCAGTACGAGGTCCGCGCTGTCTGCGAGCTGTTGGCCGAGGCCGTGGCGACGCGTATCGCCGCGCTCGAAAGCTTTGCCCGCGCGCAAGCCGAGCTTTCGGTGCGCCGCTTCGAGCAGCGGATGGTCGAAGTGATCGCGCGGGACGGGGATTGGCGTACGGCGCTATTCGACGGCTCGCACTCGCTGCTGCACCCGCTCGACGCAACCGGCGCCGCGCTGCTCTTCGAGGGGGAGGTCCTTTCCGTCGGAGAGGTGCCGGGCACGCAGGAGCTGCGCACGATCGGCGCCTGGCTGGACGAACGGGATGCCGCGCCCGTCTTCGCAACCGCGTCCCTCGGCGCCGACGAGCCGCGGTTCGAGCCGGTCGGCTCGGTGGCCAGCGGAATGGTGGCGACTCCGATCTCGAGCACCGGGGGCGAGTATCTGCTGTGGTTCCGGCCGGCGCAGGTCCGCACCGTCACTTGGGGTGGCAACCCGTTCAAGCCCTTCGTCGTCGGGAACGACCCCTCGGAGCTCTCCCCCCGGCGGTCCTTCGCGCAGTGGCACCAGCAGGTCGAGGGGACGTCGGAGTCGTGGAGCGCGGCCGACCTCGCTGCGGCCCGGCTGATCGGCGAGACCGTGGCAGACGTCATCCTGCAGTTCCGATCCGTGCGGGTGCTGATCGCGCAGGATCAGCTCGACAACGTCCGGCGGCAGGTGCAGGGATCGCAGCACCCGGTGATCATCGCCGGGCCGGATGGAAGGATCCTCCTGACCAACGCAGCGTTCGAAATGCTCTCACGTGCCGCTGATCCGGAACTGCAGCGGATCACCGATCTGCCCGCGTTGTTCACCGAGCCTGCGGAGATTCGCAACTTGTTCGCAGATCTCGTCGAGCGGAACCGAGCGTGTCGGGGCGAGTTCGGGCTGCTCGCGGCAGACGGGTCCGTCCGCCCGCTCCTGATCCGTGGCGACCCGGTCGCCGCCGCGCCGGGCCGGGTTCTGGGCTTCGTGATTATGGTGACCGACCTTTCGGAACGTCGGGCGGCGGACGCGGCCCGGCGGCGCTTCCAGGAGGGACTGATCGCCGACCACCACGCTGACGAGCGGCTCTCCCGCGATAGTGCGGCCTATCAGCGGCTGCTCGCGTCCGTCGTCGGCAATGCGCAGCTCGCCGCCCTCGAGATCACCGATGGGATCGACCCCTCGCGGATGCCTCGGATGCTCGAGAGCGTGCGTGCGTCGGTGGACCGAGCTGCGGAACTGCTCGAGCATCTGAGTTCGCACGCAGCGCGCGACGCGACGACCAAACGCTAGCCGGCCGGGCTCATGGGTTCGGCGTCGCAGCTCGCTCACGGGTTGCGGTCTGTTGTACTTCCTGCGCTACTTCGATGTTGTGCTCGAAGGCAGCGAGCGCCTCCTCTACGACAGGTCCGGTGTCGACGAACGCGGCGGCACGGTCGAGGGCTTCGCGGTAGCCGTTGCGGAAAGCCGCCAGGTCCGCGATGCCGGGGTACGCATAGAAGGCGAGCGCGGACGGGTCGAGCGCGAGCGACCGGCGCAGCAGGCGCGAGAGGATCTGCCCGCCATTCAGGTCGCCCAGGAAACGCGCGTACGCATGGGCCAGCAGGCGCGCGCCGTCGTCGGCGGCTGCCTGCGTGACGCGATCTGCGTAACGTTCCCCGGAGCCGAGCAGTGGCAGCGAGCGCGGCCATTCAGGTCCGCAGAGTGCCAACAGATCCGACTCGATCGCCGTCGCACGGTAGACGGCTCGTTCCGCCAGCGGTGCGAGCCCCGGAGTCGCGCGATGAAGCTCGATGCCGTCCTCGAGTCGCTCGTACGCTGGCAGCAGGTTGCGCAGCAGGAGCGTATACCCGAATCGGGATGCACGACCTTGCAGCAGGTCGGCGACGACACCGGAGCGCTCCGCCCGCGTGTGCAACGCACGCGTCCGCTCGCGAAGCAGGTCGGCGAAGCCGCGGGAGCTGGTGTCGGGCCCGGACAAGCTTGGGATCCCTCCGGTCACTCGAGACGTCGGAGGATATGACCCGATCCCCGAGCCACGCAACACGAGGGTTCCGCGGGTCGCGCGGCGCCGGCTCAGGCGAGCTCGATCAGCAGGTCCTTCGCATCGACCTCGGTACCCGGTGGCGCGACGATGCGCTGCACGGTTCCGTCCCGTTCGGCCGCGACGACGGTCTCCATCTTCATCGACTCCATCGTGACGAGGAGGTCGCCGCGCGTCACCCGCTGTCCGGGCTCGACCGCCACGGAGACGACCAGGCCGGGCATCGGCGCCGGCACGTGACTCGGGTTGGTGACGTCGGCCCGTTCGTGGACGTGGGTGTCGTGCGCGAGGCTCCGGTCGCTGATTCGGACGGACGCGGGCCGGCCGTTGATCTCGAAGAACAGATGGCGCATGCCCTCGAGATCCGCCTCGGATGCGGTGAGGTAGCGGATCACCGCCTGGCGGCCGTCCTCGAGCGTCTTGACCGTGATGTCTTCGCCCGGCTGCATGCCGTAGAAGAACACATGGGTTGGCAGCACGCTGACGTCGCCGTACTCCTGGACGTGCTTCTGGAGTTCCGCGAACACCTTCGGGTACATGTTGTGACTCGCCAGGTCGAGCTCGCTGGCCGGCCGGCCGATCGTCCGTCCGAGTGTTGCCCGCTCCGCCTCGAGGTCCACAGACGGGAAGTGGCTGCCCGGCCGGCCCGTCAACGGCTCGCGGCCGCGTAGCACCTTGCGTTGCAGGGCCTCGGGGAAGCCGCCGGGCGGCTGCCCGAGTTCTCCGGCGAAGAACGAGACGACGGATTCGGGGAACGAGATCTCGGTGTCGGGGTCGCACACCTCCTCGATCGAGAGGTCCGACGTCACCATCAGCAGCGCCATGTCGCCGACCACTTTCGAGGACGGTGTGACCTTGACGATGTCGCCGAAAGCAGCGTTCACGTCCGCATACGCGCGCGCCACCTCGTGCCAGCGGCGCGCGATGCCGAGCGCCGCCGCCTGCTCCTTCAAGTTCGTGAACTGCCCACCGGGCATTTCGTGCAGGTAGACCTCGGAGGCGCCGGAGCGGACGTCGGATTCGAAGGCCGCATACTGGGCGCGGACCTCCTCCCAGTAGTCGCTGAGCGTGCGAATGCTCGCTTCGTCGAGGCCGGGGTCGTGTTCGGTGAAGCGCAGCGCGGCGACCGTCGAGCCCAGGCACGGCTGGGACGTGAGGCCGCTCATCGAATCCATGGCGACGTCGAATCCGTCGACGCCGGCTGCGACGGCGGCGAGGATGCTCGCCGCTGCCGCGCCGCTGGTGTCGTGGGTATGGAAGCGGATCGGCAAGCCGATCTCCTGCTTCAGCGTTCCGAATAGCCGGGTCGCGGCGGCGGGTTTGAGCAAGCCGGCCATGTCCTTGATCGCGAGGATCTGGGCGCCGGCAGCCTCGAGTTGCTTCGCCAGGCGTACGTAGTAGGCGAGGTCGTACTTGGGGCGGCGCGGGTCGAGAAGGTCGCCCGTGTAGCAGATGGCTGCCTCGGCGATCTTTCCGGTCTCCCGCACGGCGGCGATCGCCTCCACCATGTTGTCGACCCAGTTCAAGCAGTCGAAGATGCGGAAGAGGTCCACGCCGGCCTCGGCGGCGCGGGTGATGAAGTGCCGCACCACGTTGTCCGGGTAGTTCGCATAGCCGACCCCGTTGGAGGCGCGCAGCAGCATCTGTTGCATCAGGTTCGGCATGGCTGCCGAAAGCTCGGCGAGACGCTGCCACGGATCTTCCTTCAGGAAGCGCATCGCGACGTCGAAGGTGGCGCCGCCCCAAGACTCCACGGAGAAGAGCTCGGGAAGCAGGCGAGAGTAGTGAGGAGCGATGCGCACCATGTCGATCGTACGCATCCGCGTCGCCAGCAGCGACTGATGCGCGTCGCGGAAGGTGGTATCGGTGACGACGGGCCGCCGTTGCTCGGCGAGCCAACGCACGACGGCGTCGGAACCTTCGCGTTCTAGCAGCTGCCGGACGCCCGGGCGTACGGGCCGCTCGGGCAGGGGCGGGGCCTGGGGCTCCTGCCCGAGGCGGGGTCGATCGCGCCCAGAGACCTGTGCGCTGCCGTTGACGATCACGTCACCGATGAAATGGATGAGCTTGATCGGCTGCGTAGGCGGCAGCGGCAGGTCGAAGAGCTCGGGCGTCTCGTCGATGAAGCGCGTGGTGTAGTCGCCGGGCAGAAAGCGCGGGTGCTCGACGAGGCCGCGCAGGAAATCGAGATTGGTTTCGACGCCGCGTACGCGGAACTCGCCGAGCGCGCGGCGCATGCGATCGAGCGCCTCGCGATCGATACGGCCCGATGCCGTCACCTTCACGAGCAGGCTGTCGTAGTGCCGGGTGATGACCGCGCCGGAGTACGCGGTGCCCGCGTCGGTCCGGATCCCCGGCCCGGCGGGGCCGCGGTAGGAGACGATGCGTCCGTAATCGGGGATGAAGTTGTTGCGCGGATCTTCGGTCGTCACGCGGCATTGCAGCGCGGATCCGTGTAGGCGGATCTCTTCCTGAACAGGAATGCCACAAGTCTCCGCGTCGCCAATGCGGCCGCCGTCGGCGATTTGGATCTGGGCCTTGACGAGGTCGAGGCCGGTGACCTGTTCGGTGACCGTGTGCTCCACCTGGATGCGGGGATTGACCTCGATGAAGTAGAAGGCGCCGCTGTCGACATCCTGGAGGAATTCGACCGTCCCCGCGTTCGTATACTGGACCGAGCGGGCCAGCCGCAGCGCGGCGTCACAGAGCGTCCGGCGGCTGGTCTCGTCGATGTAGGGGGCCGGCGCGCGCTCGACCACCTTCTGGTGGCGGCGCTGGACCGAGCAGTCGCGCTCGAAGAGGTGGACGAGATTGCCGTGCTCGTCGCCCAGGATCTGCACCTCGACGTGGCGCGCGCGGCGGACCAGCTTCTCGAGGTAGACCTCGTCGTTGCCGAACGCCGCCTGCGCCTCGCGTCGCGCGAGCGCGAGCTGCTGCTCGAGATCGCCAGGTCCTTCGAGCACGCGCATCCCGCGACCGCCGCCGCCCCAGCTCGCCTTCAGCATCAGCGGGTAGCCGATGTCGGCGGCGATCCGGGCGGCCTCTGACGGATCTTCGGGCAAGGGGTCGCTGGCGGGCATCACGGGGACGTCGGCGGCGCGCGCAATCTCCCGGGCCTCGACCTTGTTGCCGAGCCGCCGCATCACGTCCGGCCGGGGCCCGATGAAGCAGATGCCGGCGGCCCGGCAGCGCTCCGCGAAGACTGGATTCTCCGACAGGAATCCATAGCCGGGGTGCACGGCGTCGCACTCGGATTCGCGCGCCACCCGGAGCATCTCGTCGACGTCGAGATAAGCGGCGGTGGGCGTTCGGCCCCGGCCCACCCGATATGCCTCGCTCGCGCTGAACCGATGCAGCGTCAGGTGGTCTTCGTCGGAGTAGACATTGACCGCCTCGAGTCCGAGCTCGTGCACGGCCCGTACGATGCGGATCGCGATCTCGCTCCGGTTCGCGACCAGGATGCGGGAGAGGGGTTGGCTTCGCGACACTAGGACACGGGACCGGCGACGATCCCATCGTCGCGGAGCGGGCCCACCTCCCCTGCGCGGGGCCCGACGACCCCGAGCACGATCCCATCGGTGTGCTCACCGAGCCTCGTCGCCTCTCGCAGACTCGTCCACTGCGCACCGGTCAGAGCCACGACCACCACACGCATGCCCTCGAGGATTCCGTTCCTCTTCGCGCTCCCTTCCGGGAGATTCAGGCCATCACTCCGATGGCGCGCCAATCGAGTACCTGCACCTGTTCGCCCGCCTGCGGGCCGCCCGGCGCCCGCTCGGCGTCGACCCGGACGTGCAGATCGACGAGGCCTGCGCCGCCCGGCAGCGGATGCTTCGCGTCGATCCGCACCTCGCTGCGCAGCACGTCCCCCTCGAAGACTGGCGCCGTGTGGTCGCAGCTTCGCCACGCCACGAAGGTGACGAGGTTGGGAAGCGCGCGCGCGACCTGTGCGGCGGCGATCGAGATCGTGTGACCGCCGTAGACGAGGCGCCGGCCATGCGCGCTGGCGCCGGCGTCGGTGTGCGCGGCGGCGACGTTGAGCGTGAGCCGCGCGATCTCCGGCGCCGACGTCACGGTGTCGCGGGCCTCGACGACGAAGGTGACGCCCTCGGGAAGCTCGGCGAAGTGCATACCCGGCAAGCGGTCGCGGAAGACGTCGAGGCGCCAGTCTGCGGGCACGGCGGCGCGGACGCGATCCATGTCGAGTTCTCGTTCGATCGCGTCGAAGGAGTCCGCGTGGCCCGTGTCGACCTCCGGGCTCCGGCAGGGCAGCATCGGACAGCGCCAGAAGTGGAGCACCGTCTCGCCGCGCTGGTTCTCGACGTGCATCTCGAACACCGCCATCCCGGTGGCGGGCCGCCCGGGTTTGGGGCGGTTCTGGCGCAGCGCGGCGATGGTGGTGGTGGTCCGCAGCGTGTCGCCCAGATGCACCGGGCGCCGCAGCACGAGTCCGCGGTAGAAGAGGTTCCCGATCACGCGGCCGGACGGGACCGTGGTCTGGCCGATCGCGACGTTGCAGACGAGGCTCGGGTTGGCGAGCAGTCGATCGTTGCCGGTGACCGATCGACACAGTTCCGCGTCTAGGGGAAGGCGCTGCCGGTCGGCGTAGGCGGCTTCGTGGAACGCTGCATGCCCGGAGGTCAGCGTGACGGCGGGGGCCTCGTCGAAGACCTGCCCGCGCTGCAGGTCTTCGAACCACGGACTCCCGACGTCGATCCGTTCAGCGGACATCGCTCTCCTCCCGGTCAGCGAGAACCCCGGCGCGGCGCGCGCGTTCGAGGACGCGGGACTGCACCGCGATCAGCGGTGCGTCGACCATCTTGCCGTCGACGGTGAACACGCCCTTGCCCTCCGCCTCCGCCTGCCGGGCGGCCTCGAGCACCCGCTGCGCATACGCGACCTGCTCCGCTGCAGGCGTGTAGACCTCGTTGGCGAGCAACACCTGCCGGGGGTGGATGCACAGCTTGCCCTCGAAGCCGAGGCCGAGGCCGAACGCGGCGTCGCGGCGAAACCCCTCGTCGTCGCGTACGTCCAGGTAGACGGTGTCGATTGCCGCGACGTCGCCCGCCCGCGCCGCGATCGCCAGGGCGCAGCGCGCGTGCAGCACGATGCCCTGAGATGCGTCCGCGACGGCAAGGCCCATATCGCGCGAGAAGTCAGCGTGGCCGAAGCAGAGGGCGTCGATCCGGGAACTCGCACCCGGAAGCGAGGGGGCGCCGGCGATGCCCACGGCGGTCTCGACGAGCGCAAGCAGCCGTAGCGGGCCTCGCCTCGAGGCTCCCGCGCGCTCCTCCAACGCGACGATCTGCGCCGCGACCTGCGACAGCGCTTCGGCGCTCTGCGCCTTGGGGATCATGATCGCGTCCGCGCCGCCGGCGATGGCGGCTTCGAGGTCGTCGTCGAAGTAGGGCGTGCCGGGCGGGTTCACGCGGACGGCGAGTTCCGCGCCGCCGTCACTGCCGGCGCGGAGGATCGCCGCAACGAACTCGCGGGCCCGTGCCTTCTCGGCCGGCGCCACCGAGTCCTCGAGGTCGAGGAGCAGTGTGTCGGCGCCTGCGTCACGAGCCTTGTCGAGCTTGCGCGGCTCGCCTCCGGGCGCGAAGAGGAGCGAGCGCCGCAGCGGGCGCGCCGAACTCTGCATACTCATCGACGGACTCGACCTCCACTCCGCACCCCTGCCGACCGGGCGAAGCGGGAGACGAGCGCAGCGATTTCCTGCGGTTGCTCCTCGTGCGCCAGGTGGCCGAGATCCGGCAGCTGCACGAGCTCAGCCGTCGGCAGCAGCGAGCAGATCCTCGATGCCTCGCTCACCGGGATATAGCGGTCCCGATCGCCGACGACGAGCAGCAGGGGTGGGATGAGCCGGGGAAGCTCTCGGGCCAGCGGCCTGAGGTCCCAGTGGGCCATCATCGTGAGCGCGGCGGCGACGTGACGCGGATTCTGCATCAGCCGCCCATAGAGTTCGAGCCCGCGCGCATCGAGAGAGGAGCCGGTGCCGCGCAGCAGGCGCGCGACCACGGCGGGGTCATGCGCGCGTCGCGCCAGCAGTCGCGGGATCAGCGGATTCCAGGTCATCAAACGCGCGATCTGCGTGAAGACTGGCGGTACGCCGCGGAGCGGTAGCAGGGCACCGTTCAGACTCACGAGTCCCCGGGGCTCGATCTGCCCGTCGAGGCACATCCGACACAGGATGGCGGCACCCGCAGAGTGGCCGACGACCAGCGCAGGGCGGACGTCGAGAGCGTCGAGGAGAGCGCGCAGCGCGCCGGCCATACGGGGGAGCGACCACGCGCGTCCGGTCGGCATGTCGCTGAACCCGTGCCCCGGCAGGTCGAGAGCGATGATCTCGAAGCGCTTGGCGAGGGTCGGGGCCAGTGTGCGCCAGGAGTGCGTCGCGCCGCCGGTCCCATGGACCAGGAGAACGGCGGGTCCGCGCCCGAAGCGCTGCACGTGCCAGCGCATCCCCGCGGCCTCGACGAAGCGACTGGTATCCCGATTGGGCCAGTCGAGACCCTCGCGCTCCCACGCAAGCGGACTTCCGACGAGGCACGCGGAAGCCGACTCCCAGGTACGCAGCGCCTCCACCGCGTTCAACTCGACCACCGGACCGAGGGTCGACGCGGAGTCGTGTCGGCACTGCGTACGGCCTCGCACAGAGCGGTCGGGTCGGCGTGGGGCAACGGCAGGTAGGCGGCACCCATCTCGTGTGCGAGCTCGCGGGCGGGGGGTTGCGGGCGCGGCGAGGTGTCGACGACGAGTGCGCCGAGCGCCGCCGCGCGCACGGCGCGGGCCGCCGCCATCGCATCCGCCAGCGCTCGCTCCCGGCCCGTCCCCCTGTCCGCAGCCACATTGGCGCGGCCGTCGGTGAGGAAGACCAGCAGCGGCGTGCCGCCCCGGCGCACGACCGCCTGCGCGAGATCGGCAGCGGCCGCGATCCCCGCCGCCAGCGGCGTGCCGCCGCCGCCCGGGAGCTCCGCCAGACCGCGCTTGGCCCGGACCAGGGAGCGGGTCGGCGGCAGCAGCACTTCGGCGTCGCGGCCGCGAAACGCAATCATCGCCACCCGGTCGCGCCGCACGTAGCATTCGGCGAGCAGCAGTTCGACGGCGCCCTTCGCTTCCGCGAGCCGCTGCAGGGCCGTCGATCCGGACGCGTCGACCGCGAAGATCGCCGTCGTCTCGCTTCGCTCCTGAAAGCGGCGGACGCGAAAATCGTCGCGACGGACAGCGACGCGGCCGCGCCGCCCATCGCCGTCTGCGCGGTTGGTCGCGCGCAGGCGCTGCCACGGCGCCGCGGCGCGCAATGTCTCCAGCACGTCGAGGCGCGCTCCGCTGCTCGGATCTCCGCGTTGCGCCCCGGTCGGCCGCCCGCGTCGAGCGGAGTGTCTGCGCACGCCCGCCGTTCCGGAGACCCGAGAGAGCGCGCGCGCTCCCTCCTCGCTGCGCAACTGCTCCAAGAGGCCGGCGGGGATGGCGGCCTGCGCTGCGTCCACGGTTCGCTCGTCTAGCGCGCGGTCTTCGGGCGTCGGTGCGGCTTCGGAAGGGTCTGGCTCGCGGGCGGAATCGGACTCGTCGGCCGGCGGCGTCTCCGACTCGGGTTCCGATTCCGATTCCGACGATTCCGATTCCGAGTTCGGGGACTCCGACACGTCCGAGGGCAGCGCCGTCGCGCGCGGTGCCAGGACCAGCCGCGCCGCGAGTGCGATGTGCAGCTCCGAGACCTCGCACTCGCCGTCGAGCGCGGCGGCGGCCCGCGCCACGCGCAGCGCCAGCAGCGGCGCGCGGATCGAGTCGATCCCCAGCGCCAGCGCGGTGGCGCACAGCGCGTGGATACCCTCGGCGCCGGCTCGGATGTCCGAGAGCCGGTTGCGGGCGCCGGCGATCGCCGACGGGTCCGGTCCCGGCGCGAGTTCGTCCCGGGGTCGGATCGCGGAGAGGTCTACGTGCAGCGCGAGCCGTTCGCAGAGCGCCGCCGGCGGATGTTCGTCCGGCGCCATCCCCTCGTCGAGCGCGACAACGCCGATGCGTGTCGGAAAGAGACGCGCCAGCCCGTCCCGCTCGAGCGCCACCTGCCCGGAATCGAGTGCGCTGCCGAGGCGCGCAGCGGCCGAGGGTTCGAGCCGCTCCGCCATCGCGAGTACGACGATGCCGCCGTCGGCTTCGCTGAGGATGCCGCGCCCGGCGACCGGCCTGCCCTGATGGAGTGTGGCGGCGAGATCGAGGCCACCGAGCAGCCGCTCGTCCGTGATCTGCAGCGGCACGCGGCGCATCGCAGCCGACGGCGGCAACGCGGCTCGCACCAGGGCAAGCCAATGGTCCCGCGCCGGTCCCGGCAGGGACCGGAGCACGACTCCCCCGATGCCCGTCGGATCGATGGAGAACAGCGCGGCGGCGAGCGCCGCATCGTCCCAGCAGAGTTCCCCGTCCACGCCCGGGGAACTCATGCGCCGAACACCTCGGCGAGCGCGCGCTCGATGCGCGTCGTCGATCCCGCCTCGTCGAGTGGACTGCGGCGCAGGCGATGCCGCAGCGCGGGCGGCGCGAGTCGGCGCAGGTGCTCGTCCTTCACGGTCGCGTCACCCTCCAGGGCGGCGAGTGCGCGCGCGGCCCGCACCATCACCAGCTCGCCGCGCAGCCCGTCGGTGCCGAGCTGGACGCAGAGCTGGGCGATACGCTGGCGCGCGGCGTCGTCGACGTGGACCTTGCCGATGCGGGTGCGCGCCGCCGCGATCTGCCGGCGCAGTTGCTCCTCCTTGCGCTTCCAGCGCCGTGTGAACGCGGTGGGATCGCGATCGAAGTCGTCGCGCTGGCGCACGATCTCGACGCGCATCTCGAGATCCTGCGGCGTCGTGATCTCGACGGAGAGCCCGAACCGGTCGAGGAGCTGCGGTCGCAGCTCGCCTTCCTCCGGGTTGCCGCTTCCGATCATCACGAAGCGGGCCGGGTGCCGGACGCTCAGCCCCTCGCGCTCCACCACGTTCTCGCCGGAGGCGGCCACGTCGAGCAGCAGATCGACCAGATGGTCCTCGAGCAGGTTGACTTCGTCGACGTACAGGAAACCGCGGTTCGCGCGGGCAAGCAGCCCCGGCTCGAAGGCGCGCACTCCCTCGCCGAGCGCGCGCTCGAGGTCGAGCGCACCCACCAGGCGATCTTCCGTCGCTCCGAGCGGAAGATCCACCACGGGTACGGGGACGAGGCCTGTCTTGCGCGCCGCGTCCGAATCGGGCTGTCGGCAGGCGTCGCACATGCGCTCGGCGTTCTTGGGATCGCAACGGTACGGACAGTCGAGGATTGCCTGCATGCGCGGGAGCAACGCGGCGAGCGCCCGCACGGCGGTGGACTTCCCGGTGCCGCGGTCGCCGAACACGAGCACGCCGCCGATGCCCGGGTCGACGGTGGCGATCAGCAGGGCGAGCTTCATCTCGTCCTGGCCGACGATGGCGGAGAAGGGAAAGGCGGCAGGCATGGTCAGGGGTTTCCTCGAAGGGTTCGTGTCCAGAGCATTGCGCGGTATGCCTGCTGCAGCGACAGGACGTGTGCCACCCCGCTCGCCAACAGCGCGAGGGCGATCCAGGACGCCTCAGAGCCCGCCAAGGACATCCGCAGCGCGACGAGCAGGAACGCGCCGGCGGCCAGATGCAACAGCAGGGGACCGACCAGACGCGGCGCCCGCCAATGGACGAGCAGGGCGCCGAGCCCCGCGAACTCCAGCGCGACCAATGCGAGGATCCCATCGACGAGGCGGGGGGTCACGAACATTTCCACGAACGACCTTCCTTCGTCCTCGGGGTAGGTGCGCGTCACGAGAATGGCCCGTTCCGTCGCAGGACCTCGTAGTTCAGATAACCGGCGAAGGAGACCCACAGCAGATAAGGGACCAGCAACGCGCCCGCACGTCGCGAGCGAGGCCACAAGAACAGGATCAGGGCCAGCACGGAGAGCCAGAGCGCGAGGAGTTCGGCCATCGCCCAGTCCGGGCGGCGCGCCGTGAAGAAGAAGGCGCTCCACAAGATGTTGAGCACGCCGTTGACGAAGAACAGCGAAAGCAAACGCGCTTGGTCCGCTCGCGTCCGCATGACCTGCCAACCATGGACCGCCGCCAGCACCGCGAGCCCGTAGATCAGTGTCCACGCCGGCGCGAAGATCCAGTCCGGCGGATTCAGGGGCGACTGGTCCAGGCTGCGGTACCAGGGACCGATGTCGGTCACGAGGCCGCCCGCGAGGGCCACGGCCAACGCGCACAGCGCGGCGACGACCATGGGCCTGCGCACCGCCATCGTGCTAACGCGACCCCGGACTGCAGCGACACCCACGCCGTGCAACGCTTGCCTCCCATCCGGTGCCGGACATCCCCGAGTCGGTGCCGTACATCCTCGACTTCCTCTACTCT
>CAYOHN010000015.1:0-26256 GCA_964403735.1 uncultured Spirochaetales bacterium
GGCCGCTTCCAGACCGTGGACATGCCGATCCAGAACCTCGGGACCGTCGGCAACGAGGTCGGCCGAGCCGCGTTCACGCGCGGCGTCGAGAACGGCCTCGCCGCGGTGCGCGAGCGCGACGAGTTCTTCATGCGGCTCCGCTACACATACTAGGGATATCGCGGGGGCTCGCCCCCCTGCGGACCCCGGCGGCCCCATGGCGATCCTCGACTCGAGATCTGCGCGCATCCTGGTCTGTGCGGTGGCTTGGGCGCTGGCGCCCGTCGCAGCCGGGGCCGACCGCACGTGGCCGATCTTCGAGCTGCACGGCTTCGGCGAGCTGCAGGCGCGGACGCTCAGCTCCAACTTCGACACCGAGAACTCCGTCCCCAGCCAGTGAGCTTACGTAGCAGGATAGGTGGCACGCTACCGGCTCGGAGGCCACTCCCCGGAGGGTCTTGCCATAACGGGCCCTATCGCCCGACACACCCTCCACGCGTCGGAAGCATTCGTGATTCCCGGCGACCCTGTGGGTGCTACGGAATCCCAGGGCGAGAGGCGCGTCGCCGGCGGATCCCTGCCAGCGTCGTCAAGGCGGCGCCGAGGCCGAGACCGGCACCGGGTTCCGGCACGAAGGTCGGATCGTCGCTGCCGTCGAGCTCTCCGAGATACGCGAGCAGATCCGCGCGCGCTTCCAGCGCGAGCGTGCCGACGCGCCGGTGATCGTGCGCCGCATTGCGCGCCGACGTGCTCACCACGGCGACGTCATCGATCGCCATCGCGTCGTGACCCGCGGCCGGCTGGATCTCGAGGGTGTTGGTCGGGCCGGGTTCCAGCGTGGTCTCGACGAGCCGGGTCCGGAATGCCGTTGGGGTCCACGAAGGCTCGTTGGGCGTGCGTGGGAGCGAGAGTGCGATCGGGGCGCCATTCACGCGCAGCGTCGCTTGGCGCGTCCCGAAGAGCGCCGAGTAACGCACTCCGATCGTGGCCGGTCCTCCGACCCCTCCATCGATGCCGACGAATCGGACGACGCTGTCGGACGATGCGAATGCCGCCACGAGGCCCTCGCGATAGATCCCGCCATGGGTGGGCGGTTGCGCGCTGGCGCCGCCGAGCAGGAGCGCATCCTCCGCCTGGTGGATGCGCGCGCCCGCCATCTCGAAGACGTCCTCGAGTGTCGCAGCGCTGCCATCGTGCAGGTACGGCGCCGCGTGGACGACGCCGAGCAGCGTCGGCGTGTCGATCCCGGCGAGCGGCCCGCCCAGGCGACCGCCGGAGCTCGTCGAGAGCGTCCCGACGTCGTGCAGCAGGGAGGTCGCCAGGGCGCTGTCGGTGCGCGTCCCGCCGCTGTGACAGTTCGCACAGCCCTCGTTCGCGAAGACGTCGGCGCCGCGCAAGCCCGCCGGCGTCATCGCACCGCTCGGAGTGCGGAGCGGGCTGCGCGGGATCGACGCCGGCCCGAGTGAGCTCACGTACGCCGCGAGTGCGTCGAGTTCGTCCGAACGGCCGGCTTTCGGCGTGCCGAGCGGGTCTTCCGTCCAGCCGAACTGATCGTCGCTGAGGAAGCCGGCGCCGCCGAACGCGCCGCGGATGTCGTTCTCGAAGTCCTGGATCTCGTCGAAGTTGGCGCTCCAGTGCACGCGGCCGTGCCCCATCCCGCGCCGACCGCGCAGATCGGTCGTGTTCCGCAGCCCTTCGCCGCGGCCGCTGAAGTCCCAGGTGCGGCCGTCGTGGCCGCCGTCGAGATGGCAGCTCGCACACGAGAGATAGCCCTCGCCGCTCATCCGGTTGCGGCCGAACGGTCCGCCATCGTCGGAGGCGTTGTAGAAGATCTGCTTGCCGGCGAGGACGGTCGCCGGCAGTGCCTCTTCGGCAATGCTGACCGCAAACTGCGTCGGCGCATTGCGGGAAACCCCGCGCAAAAACCCGTCGAGCGACAGGCGCGAGACACCGCGCGACAGGAAGTCGTGGACGAGCAGCCGCTGCTCGCCGAGATCGAACGCGGCGCCCTGCGGCGCTCGGCCGGTCGCAAACCGTGCCACGGTCGGGATCAGCCCGTCGATCGCGGCGGCGTCCACCAGGGCGTCGTAGACGGCCACGACATTGTTGCCCTGCAGCGTGACGAACGCCCAGTCCCCGAGCGGCGAGAATGCGATGCCGCTCGGGGAGTCGGCGTTGTCGACGTCGCGACGGGCGCTGATGACCTCCGCGTTGGCGGCGAGATCGATCTCCGCGACGAGGGCCCGGACGGTGTTCTCCTGGCCGAGGTCCGTGCCGCTGACGAAGGTCCCGCGCTGGATGTTGTCCTTCTTGGCCGCCACCCAGGCGCGCCGGCCGAACGGATCGATCGCGATCGCGGTCAAGTAGTTCGGCAACCCGCGGCCGCTGAAGGCGGTGTCCGGCGTCGACACATCCTCCGCCAGCACGATCGTGCGCGTGAGCGAGAGCGCGGCGCCGAGCGCGACGTCCCAGACCTCGCCGCCGCCGTCCGGTGAGATCAGCCGCGTGACGAGCGCGCGCGTGCCGTCTCCCGTCACCGCGATCGCCCGGGGTGTCGGGCCCAGCGTGAGCGATCCGGTGGGGAGGCCACTCGCGGTCGAGAAGCGTCGCAGCTCGCCGCGTCCGTACAGCGTCACCAGCGCAGTGCTGCCGTCCGGCGTGATGGCGATCCCGAACGGTGCGCTGCCGTACTCGAGCGGGATCACCTGCACGGGCGTACCGGCTGCGGAGAGGACGAGGAGTTCGTCGGAACCCTCACAGGACACCCACGCGTTGCCGGCGGGATCGACGGCCACCGAGCGGGGACGCGCGCCGGCGCCGAGTGGGATCTCGAGGGCGGCCCCCATTTCCGGCATGCGCGTCACCGAATCATTGTCGGGGTTGACGTTCCACGCGACACGGCGCACTTCGTCGAACGCGATCGCTGCGCTCGCCGTCGGCCGCGGGCCGACGGGCGGTTCGAACACCGTCACGACGAGGCTTCGAAGGCTGGTGGCGCCGTCGGCGTCGCGGGCGAACAACACGACGTCGAAGTGCCCCGGCTCGGTCCAGACGTGCGTGACCGAGCCGCCGGAGATCCAGCCGGAGTCCGCACCGTCTCCGAAGTCGACGCGGAACTCGACTGGAGAGCCTTCCGGATCGTTGGCGCCGAAGGACAGCGTGACCTCGCCACCCGGCGGAGCGGGATGCTGCGACGCCTCGAGGTTCGAGATCGCAGGGGCTTCGTTGCCGGTGCCGAGCGTCGCGCCGGTCGAGAAGCGGAAGCTGTAGGGCACCATGCCATTGCTGGCGGCGTCCTCGATGCCACCTTCCGGCAACGTCACCTGGTACGTCGTATCCGGAGCGAACGGCTCGTCCGGCGTGAAGGTGAGGACGTCGTCGAAGGAGAACGTCAGGCGGCCGCCGAGGGGCGTGCCCGGCGTGCCGTCGCTGGCGAGTGGCTGGACGAGGAACGAGGCGCCGTTCACGATCGTCTCGGTGCGCAAGGTCTCGTGGATCAGCAGCGTGATCGGTCCCGCCGTCGGGTACGCCGTCTGGTCGCTGCGCGGGATGTGGAAGCCCACCGAGGGCCCCGTCGTGTCGGGCTCCGCCTGGTGCGCCCAGATCGCCAGACCCTGCGACGCCGGCGCCGGCCAGTTGGTGTCGATGCCGCCCGTGACGACGAGGTTGCCGATCGGCAGGCCGAACTGGCTCACGTCGATGCCGTGGCCCGGCGCATCGAGCACGAGATCGACGGCGAAATCGTTACGCATGTCCAGCTTGTAGCGATCCATGAATGCGTAGCCGTCCTGGAACTGCGCGTACGACGGATCGCCGCCATTCGCAAGCTGCCGATCCGCGATGACGCGCATCGCCGACGGATCGGTGACGTCGGCGACCTGGAAGCGACCGCCATTGCGCGCCGGGAACAGGATCAGCAGCTTCCCGTTGCCGCCCCAGATCTCGGGCCAGTAGCCGCCGACGGGATCCTTCAACAGTCCGATCAGCGTCGGCGGCGTTCCGGGCGCGTCGAGACTGGGGGTGATGTCGTAGGCTGCAATGCCCGTCCGGGATTGATCGGAGGCGACGTACAACACGTTGCCGATCAGGAACGGATGCCCGATCACGCCCGTCTCTCCGATGTGGTCCCAGGCCGCGAGCTGCTGCGTGCCGCGGAACAACACGCCGTCGTGATTGGTGGCGCCGTACGACCACCACATCTGGGCCTGGAAGGGCTGGAACAGCAGCCCGCGACCGACCCACGGGATCGACGTTCCGGGAACCTGCGGGTAGTGGAAGCGCCCGGGTGCGTTGCGCTGGACGAAGCGCGCGACGCCGCTCACCAGCTCGACGGTTACATCGCCGCCGTTCAGTCCGCGCAGATACGGCCCCTCCTGCCAGTATCCGTGCGCGGCGATGCTCGAGTTGGGGCCGAGGAACGGAAGGATCGTCGCGATGGGATTCGCCGGGTCGGAAAGGTCGAACGCGCGGCTCTGCAAATCCGAGCCGGGTGCGCTGCCGGGCGACTCGGGATTCGCGAGCAGGAGCCCCTGGTGGTAGACGAGCACTGCCGTCCGGCCGATCGACGGGGCGATCGGCCCGGCGAGCAGCTCCCCCTTCTGGCGCGGCACGTTCGCGAAGCCAGGGCCCTGCGCATGCGCCGTCGCGGCGCAGAGCGAGAGACTCGCGACGACGAGCGCAAGCCGCGCGACGCGCGGTTCCAGGATCCCGTTGCGGCGCAGCATCGACGCGGAGCCTCCAGCGAAACGCTTCGACGGAGGCTTCGACAGAGCAGGCGCATCGCGACGTGACCGCGATCACAGCGCGAAGCGCCGCTCGAGGCATCGCAGGAGATCCCGTCGCTCAAGGGCTTGCCAGAAAGGAATGGCGAGCATCCCCGCGCCTGGGCGGAGGAGACACCCGGAGGCCAAACTCCGCAGCCGCCAGGAGAGCAGGATCGGAGTCGCGACGCGCGCCGGCGAGGACCTTGGCCGGAGGGTGTCTCCTCCGCCCAGGCCCTAGACCCTTCGGATGACCTCGCGATTTCTGGCAACCCTCTCAGGGGATCGGCGAGAGGCGCAGCAGCCGGTCGCGTTTTCCGTCTTCGAGCACCCAGATTGCGCCGTCCGGTCCCTGCTCCACCTCGCGGATCCGCGCGTCCATGTCGAAGCGCTGGGCCTCGTGCGCCCGGTCGCCGTCGAAGACGATCCGCAACAGCACCTCTCCCGACAGGCCGCTCATGAATCCGTTCCCGCGCCAGTCCGGGAACAGCGTTCCGGTGTAGATCATCAAGCCGGCCGGGGAGACGGCGGGTTTCCACCAGACCACTGGAGGCGTGAATTTACATCATCCCTCCTCGGCCAGATTCCGTTTCAGAAGCGCGCGCGCTCGTAGTCTTCGGCGCGGAACCGGCGGGTCCGAAGTGCGTACTCGGCGGCGAATCCGGGGTAGAGCGAGTGGTTGCTGCCGTCGGGAGAGAGGTACCAACTGTTGCAGCCCGACGTCCAAACCATGTGCTTCATGCGTCGCTGGATGCCGGCGTTGTAGCGATCCTGCACTTCTCGCCGCACGTCTAGGAAGCGCAGATTCTCGGTCTTCAGCTCGCGGATCGCGCCGAGCACATGGGCGATCTGCGCCTCCGTGAAGACGAGCACCGACGTATGACCCGGTCCGGTGTTGGGTCCCATCAGGACGAACCAGTTGGGGAAGCCGGAGACGGCGAGGCCCTTGTAGGCTTCGGCGCCTTCTCGCCAGACCTCGTCGAGTGTGCGGCCCCCGCGACCCGTCACCGGGAAGGGAGCCGTCGCCAGGTTCACCGCGAATCCAGTCGCCAGGACGATCGCATCCACCTCGCGCCGCGTGCCCTCTCGCGTCTCGATCTCGCCGCCCCGGATCTCCGCGATCGGATCGGTCACCAGCTCGACGTTGTCGCGCTCGAAGCTGGACCAATAGTCGTCCGAGATCAGGATCCGCTTGCAGCCGAACTGGAAATCCGGCGTGAGCTTCGCGCGCAGGGCGGGATCCCGGACCGATCGTTGGAGGTGCCGAAGCGACATTCGCTCTGCCAACGCCGAGAGCTTCGGGGCGTCGAGAAAGACCATCGGGCCGAAGAGCTCGCTGAGTCCGTATTGCACGGTGCGGCTCGCGAGCAACGCGGCGGGATGGCGGGCGAAGAAGCTGCGTGCGCGCGCGGAGTAGGGGCCGTCGCGTTTCGGCATGACCCACGCGGGTGTGCGCTGGAATACCGCGAGCTTCGCGACCTGCGGCGCGATCGCCGGCACCACCTGCACGGCGCTGGCACCGGTACCGATCACGGCGACGCGGCGGCCGGTGAGATCGTAGTCGTGATTCCAGCGGGCGGTGTGGAACAGCTCGCCGGTGAAGCTCTGGAGTCCCTTGATGTCGGGTAGAGCGGGATCGACCAGCCCGCCGACGGCGGAGATCACGACACGCGCCGTGAAGACCTGGTCGGCCGCGGTCGTGAGCGTCCAGCTCCCGGCGGCCTCGTCGAAGCGCGCGTCGACGATTTCGGTGTGGAATTGAAGATGTTCGCGCAACCGCCACTTGTCGACCAGGCGCAGCAGGTACGCCTGGATCTCCGCGGAGCCGGCAAAGCTCCGGCTCCATTCCGGGTTTGGCTCGAAGGAAAGCGAGTACACGTGCGAGGGCACGTCGCAGGCGGCGCCGGGATAGGTGTTGTCGCGCCACGTGCCGCCGATCTCGCCGGCTCGTTCGAAGATCGTGAACGACGAAATGCCCGCTTGCAGCAGGCGAATCGCAGCTCCGATTCCGGCGAAGCCGGAGCCGATGATCGCGATCGGGAACTCGGTCGCCGCGTCTCGATCGGATCGCGTCATGATGGGAAAGCTCCTCGAGGCGGGGCGCGCGCCTCGATCAGGATGGAAGCCGGAGCGACATCGCGCAACCGGGACCGCTCGGACCCGAAGCGGAGGTCCTCGTCGGAGCTGCAGCGGAGCTGGATGGACGCGTCGATTCGGCCGCGCTACCGCTCCCGAGCGACGAAATCCGTCGCGGACCAACCTGTCACGGAACGAGTTCGGAAAGAGCGTCATCGCGGGCCCCATGTCGATCCAGAGCAAACGGGAAGACTCCATGGCCCGGCAGCCGGCGGACGCATCCGCTGCTGCCGTCGCTCTCTTCGATTTCGACTACACGCTGATCCGCCGCGACTCGTTCTCGCGCTTCGTTCGGGGTCTGCTGTGGCGCGACTGGTGGCGTGTTGCCGCGGCCGCGGGCATGGTCCCGGTGGTCGCGCCGTTGTGGTCGTTGCGGGGGACGCGGGATCTTCCGGTGTCGGCGATGGTGTGGCTCGCGACGCTGGGCCTCGGTCGCGAGCGGTTCGCCCGCGATCTCCGGGCGCACGTGACGGACCTTACGCGAGACCTCGATGCGCTCGTCTACCGAGAGGGCCTGGATCGGCTCCGCGAACACCAGCAGGCCGGACACCGCGTCGTGATCGCGACGGGAGCGTTCGAGGGCCTGGCACAGGCGATTTGCGACGCGATCGGCCTCGAGGACATCGAGATCGTCGGCTCGTCGCTGCGGCCCTGGGGTGGCGGCATGACGGCGCTCGAGCACTGCTTCGGCGAGCGCAAGGTGACGATGTTGCGCGCGCGCGGCTTTCCGCCGCCCTGGCGCTTCGTCTACACCGACAGCGCCTCGGACCTGCCACTGTTGCGGCACGCGGAGGAGGGATTCTTCGTCAATCCGACGCGGCGCGCGCTGCAACGGGCGCGTCGCGCATTGGCTTCGCCGCCGGTGGTCCTGCGCTGGGGATAGATCAGCACACCGCGTTCTCCAGGCGGCACGTGAAAGTGTTGATCCCCCAGCGTGTCGACGTCGCGCACCTGGGCGAACGCTCTCAGTCCGCTCTTGCCGGCAGGAGAACGCCATCCACGACGTGGACGATGCCGTTACCGACACGGATCGAAGCCAAGATGGTGGCACCGTCGATGCGTACCGTTCCGTCTTGGACTTGCATCGTTGCCTTGGTGCCATCGACCATGCCGACGACCTGGCCGTCCTCGAACCACCCGGCCTCGTAGGTAGAAACCAGCACGTGGTGCTGCAGGATCTTTTCGAGCTTGCCCTTGTTCTCCGGTTTCAGCAGCGATTCGAGCGTGCCCGCCGGAAGCTTCTCGAACGCCGCGTTCGTCGGCGCGAACACCGTGAACGGGCCGGGGTTGCGCAGCGCCTCGAAATAGTCGGCGGCGTGGAGCGCGGTGACCAGCGTCGTGTGATCCGCCGATCCCTCGGCGACGTCCGTGACGGTCAGCGGCATGTCGCCGGCGCTCGTCAGCGGCACGGCCAAGATGAGGCCGATCCCGACCCCGATCCGGATTCCGATTCCGAGCACGTTCCGGAAGAGCTTCCGGTTCACGACTTCTCCTCACCCGCTCGTTCGCTGGGGGGCAAGCCCCTGCGAAGTGTTCGGCACGGACCCGCGGGCGGACCCCGATTCGTCGATTTCGCACCTTCGTTTCCCCCATGGCTCTGCAACAGATATGCCGAGTCGGCCTCGTCGCTCCCGTCGCCCCGAGACGGAAAAAGAGCCACAGAATCTCCATCGACGTGGGGCCTTGCGCCCTTCGCGTCACACCGGGCCGCGTCGCGTGTGTCACAGTCGACCGCGTTCCCGGGTAGACGCGCTCCCTACTCCGGCTCCGCAGGCGGTCGCAAGCCCGCGGCTCACGGCGTCCCGCGACCCGGATGCGGGACGCTGCGGCGCGGGCCGGAGACGAGCGTCAGTGATCGCCGTGGTCGTGATCGTCGTCGAGCACTCGGTTCTCGATCGGCGACACGGTTGCGAGGTACGCCGCAATCGCCTCGAGGTCGGCGCGCGGGACGTGCTGATAGCCGTGTTCGATGACCTCGCGCATGAGTCCCTGGGCATCGTCGCCGTCGGGCTCGAGGCCCATCTGCAGGTACCAGACGAGGTCAGCGGCAGTCCAGCGACCGATGCCGGTGGTCTCGTGCGGGGTGATGTTCGGCGCCAGCTCGCCTTCCGGCCCGTCGCTGGTGCCGGCGAGCCAACGACTCGGATCAAGTGCGCCGGCCAGATTCCGCGGCGTGTGGCATTCGCCGCAATGCGCGACGGCCCGCACCAGGTAAGCGCCCCGGTTCCACTGGGGCGATCGCTCCGGATCGGGCGCGAAACGCGCGGGCGTGAACTCGAGCCACTGCCACGCCAATGCCGTGACGCGCCACGAGAACGGCGGCCAGGTATCGGGCGGCTGGTTCTCGCGCCGCACGGCGGGCAACGAGAAGAGATACGCCTTGAGCGCCAGCAGGTCGTCGTCGGTCATGCCGGTGAACGACGTGTAGGGAAACACCGGGAAGTACGCCGAGCCGTCGGGGGCCCGGCCTTCTCGCATCGCGCGCACGAAATCGGCATCGCTCCAGCTCCCGATGCCGGTCTCCACATCGGGCGTGATGTTGGTCGAGTAGTAGACGCCGAACGGTGTCGAAAGGGGACGACCGCCGGCCAGCGGCGGACCTTCCTCGTCGAAGTTCGTATGGCAGGTGCAGCCGCCAGCGGCCTCGAGAACGGTACGCCCGCGCGCGATCTTATCGCTGGGCGGGTCGTCGGCGAGCGCGGGGAGCGCATGCAGCGCGGCGGCGGCCGCGAACCCTACCACCGCGCTGCGCAGGGTCACTACGAGCCGCCACTCGCGCGCTTGTAGGACTCTTCCTTGGGCTTGCGGAACGAATCGTGGCAGCCCCCGCAGGCGCCGCCGAGGGCCTTCACCTGTCGACCGATGGCGGCCGTATCCCCGCTGGCGGCGATCTCCGCGAGCTTGTCCGCCTCCGTCTTCATGTCCTGGGTCTTCTGGCGGAACTCGTCCGGCTTCGCCCAGATCTCGGGCTTCGCATCGGTCGGCCCTTCGCTGACGTTGAACTCGAAAGCCGCAGCGACGAGATCCGAGCGCTGCGAGAGCATCTGCGCATGCGCCACGATGTGACTTTGCAGCGGCAGGCCGTACTTCAGGATGTCGCCGATCGCGCCCATGTCGGCGCCGACACCGCTCATCAGCTTCTGGCGGTACTTCAGGGTGCCTTCGTCGGACGGCGTGGGTGCCTGCGATCGAGCCGGGCTGGCTCCGAGGAGAAGGGAGAGCGCGAGAGCAGCCACTCCCGACGCGAGGCGGAACAGGGGGTGAGACGAATGGGTCGACATGGATCCTCCGGGTTCGAGACCCGAACAAGCTAGCAGCTCCCATTCTCGAGGCAGTTGCTGGACGTCCCGGCCATCGGTATGAGATGCTCTGGGCGTGACGGACCTGGAGTCGATCGCAAGATTGTTGCTGCGCGGTGGCGCGTCGCTCGCCGAGTCGGCGCGCGCGGAAGCGCAGCGCGTGGTCGACGAGCTACGCGCGCGCGGCGATCTCGGTGTCGACGAGGCGGAGGAGATCGAGGCGGCGGTGAGAGAGGCCGTCGACGCGAACGCGCGCTGGCTGGACGAGCACGTCGTCGAACCCCTGCGCGGCGCCTTTCGCGGCGCGGCGGAGGCCGCGCGGCGCGGGACGGCGGAGGGCGCCGGGCGGGACGAGGAACTCCGCGCGCGCCTCGCCGCGCTCGAAGAGCGACTCGCGCGGATCGAACGTCTCCTCGAAATCCGCGGCGACGGGAGCTGACGGTGCAGCTCGGCACCCTGGTCCGGCTTCCGCAGACGTACAAGAGCCTGCAACGCTCGCGCGAAATTCTCTCCGTGATCGCCAAGTGGGGCTTCGGCGATCTGCTGGCGCGCCTCGATCTGGAGGGCGTGCTGTCGCGCGCCCGGAACGTGTTGCTCTGGCGTCGCCATCGCGAGGAGGTCGTTCGCTACACCACGGAGGAACGGATCCGTCTCGCGTTCGAAGAGCTCGGGCCCACGTTCATCAAGCTCGGACAGATTCTCGCGACGCGTCCGGATCTGGTGCCGATGAGCCTCGTGACGGAGCTGCGCAAGCTGCAGGACGACGTGCCGCCCTTCGACGGGGTGCAGGCCCGCCGCCAGATCGAGGTGTCTCTCGGACGATCCGTTGCCGAGCTGTTCGCGCGCTTCGAGGAACGACCGCTGGCGGCGGCATCGATCGCGCAGGTGCATCGCGCGACGCTCCACGACGGCAGCGAGGTCGTCGTCAAGGTGCGGCGGCCGAACCTCGAGCAGATCGTCCGAACGGATCTCGAGATCATGCGGGCATTGGCTGCGCTGCTCGAGCAGAACGCACCGGAGATGCAGCAGTGGGCGCCGGTGGCGATCGTGGAGGAATTCGCTCGGGCGCTGTCTCGAGAGGTGGATCTCGGGAACGAGGCCTACAACCTCGTCCGGTTCGCCGCCAACTTCGCCGATGACCCGAGCGTGCACGTACCCCATGTACACCTCGATCTGTCGACCGACGCCGTGCTGGTGATCGAGTTCATCGACGGCGTGAAGGTCTCGGATCTCGCGGGACTCGAGCGAGCCGGCATCGACCGGAAGCGGCTGGCGGCCGTGGGCGTCGAGTTCTGTCTGAAGCAGGTCTTCGAATACGGGTTCTTCCACGCCGATCCGCATCCGGGCAACCTGTTTGCGCTTCCGGGAGAGGTGATCGCGCCGATCGACATGGGCATGATGGGCGTTCTCGAGCCCGAGATCGTCGATGCGCTTCTCGAGCTGCTCGCCGGGATCCTGCTGCGAGACGCCGACAAGATCGTGAAGCTGTTGTCCCGGCTCGAGCTCGTCGACGAGCGCGTCGAGGTGCCGGCGCTTCGCCGCGACGTCCGCGAGCTGATCGATCGCTACTGGGCCGTCCCGATCGCCCAGGTGGACGTGGCGGTGCTGATCGCCCGTCTTTTCGAGGTTTTGCAGCGACACCAGGTCGTGGTCCCGGCGGAGTTGCTGCTGATCGGCAAGGCGCTCGCCACCGTCGACGGCATGGCGCGGGATCTGGATCCGGAGATGGATCCGCTGCGCGCGATTCGCCCGTATGTCCTGAAGCAGTATTTGCGGCGCCTCTCGGATCCGCGCTGGCTGGCGCGCGATGTGATCGCCACGGCGCGCAGCTGGACCGATGCGGCGGCCGCGCTACCCGGCGATCTGCGCGCCGTCGCGCGCGACCTGCGGCGCGGCGATCTGCAGTTGAGAACGCGCATCGAAGGCCTCGAGGGTCTCGTGCGCGAACAGGGGCGCAGCGCCAATCGCAGCGCGCTGGCGATCGTGGTGGGCGCCACGCTGCTCGGCTCGGCGTGGCTGCTCTCGCATGAGGTGGGGCCGCAGGCCGCGGGTCTCGCGCTGACGGGATGGCTCGGTCTCGCCGGCCTCGCGCTGGCCGGCGGCGGCTGGCTCCTGCTCGTGTTCGGATTCCTGCGCTCGGGCCGCTTCTGAAAACTTGACGAATCGAACCCGGCCCCTTTCTTGACGCCCGCGGGGGGCGCGGGGTCAGGGGAGGGGGGTGTGGCGGGTGAGGAGCCAGCGGCGGTAGGTGGTGGGGGGGAAGAAGGTGAGGACCATGAGGACGAGGGCGGCGGCGTTGAGGCCGCAGGCGATCGGGATCGTCGCGTCGATGATCGGGCGGCCGAGTTCGGGGATCCACCGGGTCGCGGTTCCGGCCGCCGCGTAGTACCAGAACCGGGCCAGCGGATCGGAGAACGCGAGCAACGCGACCACGAGGCCCCAAATGCCCCAGAGCAGGAAGCGGTTGGCGACGACGGGGTCGGCGAGGCCGAGCGCGAGGCGCCGGCGCTGCTTGGTCCAGTACGCGAGCGATTCGCCGGCCACCCACACCCAGCACGCGACCCGCGCGACGAAGTGCACCCAGTACGCGGGTCCGTTGACGACGCGGACTTCGAAGCCCTCCGTCGCCGCCAGCAGCGCGGTCGAAAGTGCCAGCAGCCCGCCGATGCCCCAGACCATCGTGCGAGCAGCGGCCGACTCCGGACGAAACGTCTGCCGCGTGAACAGCAGCAGGCAGCTCATGCCGGCCGTCGCGGTGACGAAGAAGGCACCGTTCAGGATCCGAGCGCCGCGTTCCGGCAGCGCGAGCGCCGCCGAGGACCAGCCGACGTACGTGGCGAGACTGAGACCCGTCGCCAGCGCGCCGTAGACGAGAAAGTACAGACCGAGGAACAGCACGGGGCCGCCGTCGTAGCGTTGGGCCCGTTGAATCAGACGAAAGCCGACGACCCCGCTCAGCACGAGCAGGCCGATGGTCACCAGACCACTGACGGCTTCGAGCACCTCGGGACCCCTTCTCCGCTCCGCGCAACGCATCGGCACCGTGGCCCGCGGGCCTGAGCGACGGCGCTTGGAGCGGAGCCCCGCGGCGTGCTAAGCGGCGTCCCGATGATTCGACCCGAGCCCTGCTCTCACCGGCCGCCTTGCCCAGGGTGTCCCCGCTACGGGGAGCCGGGGATCGATCCGTCGGCGCGGGCCCGGCTCGCGCGCCTCGCCGCGGCGCTGGGAAGTCCGCCCCCCAGCGACCTGCTCGGGGCGCAGTTCGGATTCCGGGTCCGGGCGCGGCTCATGGTCCGCGGCCGCGCGACGTCGCCGAAGCTCGGAATCTTCCAGTCGGGTTCGCACCGGATCGCCGACATTCCGCGCTGCCGGATCCATCATCCGCGCATCAACGAAGTCGCCGCGGCGGCCCGCGCGGCCATCCGCGCCACCGGCGTCCGTCCGTATGCGGACCGTCCCCACCGCGGCGAGCTGCGCGCGATGCAGGTCGTCGTCGAGCGCGGAAGTGGCTGCGCGCAGGTGGTGCTGATCGCCAATGCCCGTGAGCCGGAGCCCCTGGCGGCGCTGGCTGCCGACCTCGCCGAGCGGCTCGGACCGACGCTGCACAGTCTGTGGTGGAATGGTCAAACACTACGCAGCAACGTGTTGCTCGGTCCGCACTGGCATCGCTGGCAGCCGAACTCGTCGGATGCCTCTGCCGGCGCGGTCCGTGAGTCGATCGGCGGTGTGGACGTGTTCTTTCCGCCCGGCGCGTTCGGCCAGAGCCACCTCGACCTCGCCGATCGCATCGTCGAGCGCATCCACGCGTGGGTGCCCGACGGTGCGACGGTGACCGAGCTGTACGCCGGCTGTGGCTCGATCGGTCTCGGCCTGCTCGGACGCTGCGCGTGGGTCCGCTTCGTCGAGATCGCCCCCGAGGCCGTGCGCGGGCTCGCGTTGGGCGTGGCAGCCCGGCCGCAGGCCGAGCGCGCACGGGCGCAGGTCCGCGAGGCGCCCGCCGAGGATGCCACCGATGCGTTGCACGGTGCCGAGCTGGTGATCGCCGATCCGCCGCGCAAGGGCCTCGACGCGCGCCTCCTCGACGCCGTGTCCGTCGCACCGCCGGGGCGCCTCGTCTACCTGAGCTGTGATCTCGACTCGTTCGAACGCGATGCCACGCGGCTCGTCGCGCCAGGCCGCCTGCGTCTGGCCGAGATCATCGCGTGCGATCTGTTCCCGAACACGAGTCATGTCGAGACGCTGGCGCGTTTCGAGCGACGCGAAAGCGCGTAGACCTCACGGCGTCGGCGCTGCCCCGGAATCCGGCTCGACGGTCTCGCGCGGATCATCGCGGCTCTCCGCCACGGCCTCGCGACAGGTCTCGGTGACCCGGTCCCAGCGGTCCGCCAGGCAGCGCAGCGCGTCGGGCCCATCGGGGGCGCTGGCGCAGAGAGCGTGCAGGTCCGAGCTGCAGCGTCCGAGGGGTCCCCGCCCGCGCCGCCACGGACGCTCCTCGTTGCGAATCTCGATCAACTGCGCGCGCTGCTCCGGCGTCAGCAGTTCGCGAATGCGCAGGATGGCATCGAGCTTGCTCCGGTGGGCCCGCGAGCGCAGCGCATCGAGGACATCGGCCTGCGCGAGGATGGCATCGCGGTCGGGTTCGGGCACGGACATCAGGGCTCGGAACTCGCCGCGCTCGGCGCGCTCTTCTTCTTCCAGCTCCCGGTATTGCCCACCGGACTCCTCGAGAATGCGCGCCAGCGCGGCCTGCGTGTCGGCGTCGAGCCCGAGCCGCTCCGCGTGTCGCGCGACCACTTCGCCGGGGGCCCGATGCCGCCGTCCCTCGGCGCTCGCGCGATCCGCGGACAGGACGGCGAGAGTCAGCGCGAGTCCCGCAGCCAGCGTCAGCGCGCGAGCCGCTCGTCCCGCCTGCCGCCGTATCCAGCCGAAGCTCATCGCCGTTCCTCCCGTGACCTCGAGCTCGGAAACCACGTCTACAGATCCAGGAACACGCCGGCGATCGCGGCGTACTCCGCGGGCAGCTCGCCGGCCTCGTCGATCGTCATCTCGTCCGCCGGCGTCGCGTACAGGACCTCTGCCGCCCAGTCTGCGGGTACGGCGGGCACGGCGGCGGGTACGGCGGGCACGGCGGCGGGTACGGCGGGCGCGGCGCCGCCGGCTGCCAGCGATCCGGACGTCGGCGGCGCCGGACCGACTCCCACGCGGACGATCAACAGCGCAGCGAAGGCGGCAGCTGCCAGCCCGACCCCGAGCGCGGGCCAACGGCCCACGCGCCGATGCGCGTGCCCGAGCCGCTCTTGCAGCACCGCATCGAAGCGCGTGCGCTCGAACGCCGTCATCGGCGGCGGCGCCCACTCGGTGCGGATGCGCTCGACCAGGCGCTCGTCGTCGCGATTTCGTGTCGTTCCTCGGTCGCGAGGTCGCTCCATCACTCCGCTCCTTCGCCGGCGGCGAGGTCCGCCAGCTCCGCGCGCAGCGCGCGCAGCGCGCGTTGCAGATGGCTCTTCACGGTCCCCTGGGCTTTGCCGAGAATCTCGGCGCTCTCGTTTACGGTGAACTCCTCGATGTGGACCAGCACGAACGCTTCTCGTTGTCCCCGTGGCAGTCGTTCGAGCGCGGTGCCGATCCGCGCGCGCAGCGCCGGGTCCGACGTCGCATCGGGTTTCGGGTCGGCCGCATCGGGCGTCCCGAGGCCTCCCCACAGCTCGCGCACCTGTCGCCAGCGCCGGTGATGCGCAGCCTGCCGCACCAGGATCCGATAGAACCAGGTTCCGAGACTTGCTTCGCCGCGGAACCCGCCGAGTCCCATCCACGCCCGGACGAACGCTTCCTGTGCGACATCGTCGGCGGCGCCGGCATCGCCGCCGACCAGGCGCCAAGCCATGCGCCGCGCACGTTCGCGATGTTCCTCGACGAACGTCGCGAAACGCAGCTCGAGATCGCTCTCTGCCGCCGCCAGCTCCACATGCGTGGTCGCCTCCATCGCGAGGACCCGCGAGGATCCGATCCCAGCGCCGCTAGAGTACGTGGCGATGCTGGCCATGGCGACGGCCGTGCCGCTTCTTCATCGCGTCGGCGAGCTTCTCTTGCTGCTCCGGCGACAACTGTTCGCGCACCTGGATCAGCGTGCTGAGGCGGTGCTTGGAGAGTTCCGTACGCAGAGCGCCGATCGCGTCGGCCTGCGCGAGGACGATGGCCTCGTCGACCCGCGGATCGGCGAGCATCGTCCGCAGCTCCTGATGCGCGGCGCGGATCTGCGCGCGCAGATCGCGGCAGGCCGGTCGCGCGGCGTCGATCACGGAGAAGACCTCCGCGCGCTGGGCCTCGTCGAGTTCGAGGCGATCGATCGCCCGCTCGAGCGAGGGGCCGCCGAAGCCGCCCTTGCTGACGGCGAGAGACGGCGTGGCGAAGCCGAGACCGAGTGTCAGTCCGGCCGCGAGGGCGATCCGGCCAGACGTCCTGCCCGCACTCCTGCCAGAAGTCCAGACAGGGGGAATGGAAAACGAGGCCTTGCGAGTCATCCGTGCTCCTTCCATCCGGTGGGGTCGCACGGTTCGACCCCCGAGCGGTGCGAGCGGGTTACCCGCGGCCCCCGGAGGAATCGACGGCCTGTGGTCGCATCGTGGAGACCCGAAACGATGGCTGGCGGCTCTAAACGGGTCGCACTCCTATTCGCGGGCTACTCATGGAGTTGATCGGACACCAGGAGCAACATGAGGAGACGCAGCATCACCGGGATCGTCGTGGCCGTGACACTGTTGGCCGGCGGTCTCACCGTCTGTGGCCCGTCCCGGCAAGGGGACGGGGCGGCGGATCGTTGGGAGACCGCGCCGGTGGCGCGCGGCTCGATCGCCGCGCGCGTCAGCGCGACCGGGACGCTGTCGCCGCTCGTCGAGGTCCAGGTGGGCAGCCAGGTCTCGGGCCGCATCCAGGAACTGCACGCGGACTTCAATGCGCCGGTGACGAAGGGCCAGGTCATTGCGCGCATCGATCCGCGGCTGTTCGAGACCGAGGTCGCGCGTGTGCGCGCCAATGTCGTCGCGGCGGAAGCGGCAGTCACGCGAGCGGAGGCGGATCTTCTCGATGCGCGGCTCCGGAACGAGCGGGCCGCTGGTCTCTACGAACGCGGTATGGGCTCGCGCGCCGACGCCGAGACGACGCAGGCCGCCCGGCAGGCGGCGCAGGCGGCGGTCGCGTCTGCGCAGGCATCGCTGGCCCAGGCGCGCGCCGCGCTCGAGCAGGCCGAGACGAACCTGAGTTACACCACGATCTACTCGCCGATCGACGGCGTCGTGATCTCTCGCGATGTCGACATCGGTCAGACCGTCGCGGCGTCGCTGCAGACCCCGACGTTGTTCACGATCGCCGAGGATCTGCGCAAGATGGAGGTGCACACGCACGTGGCCGAGGCCGACGTCGGTCGCCTGGCGCCCGGGATGGCCGTCGAGTTCGGAGTCGATGCCTATCCGGCCGAGCGCTTTCGCGGCATCGTGAAGGAGGTGCGCTACTCGCCGGAGACGGTCCAGAACGTCGTGACGTACGACGCGGTGGTGTCGGTCGAGAATCCCGACCTGAAGCTCCGCCCCGGCATGACGGCCGAGGTCCTGTTCCTCGTCGAACAACGCGACGATGTGCTCTTGGTGCCGACTGCCGCGCTGCGCTTCGTGCCGCCGCCGGAGACGCTGGCGACCGTCGCGCCTCCTCCGGAAGAGTCCGGCGACGGAGGGCCCGCGCGCGTGGTCTGGGTGCTCGACGAGCGCGACGTCCCGCGCCCGGTGCGGATCCGTGTCGGCATCACCGACGGCCGTCTGGCCGAGGTCGCCGGCGGCGAGCTGGCCGTCGGGGATTCGGTGATCCTCGGCAACGCCGGTGCCGATTCGGGCGATCGCCGGCCGACCTTCGGCCGCTTCCTGTGAGTGTGGCGTCCGCCGCACGGCAGACGGCCACGGCCGAGCCGCTGATCGACGCGCGCGATCTCGAGAAGGTCTACGAGAGTGGCGACGTGCAGGTGCATGCGCTGCGCGGCGTATCGCTGAGGATCGCTGCTGGCGAGTCGCTGGCGATCATGGGCAGCTCGGGCTCCGGGAAGTCGACGCTGATGAACGTCCTCGGTTGTCTCGACCGCCCGACGCGTGGTCACTACTGGCTGGCCGGAGAGGACGTCGCACGGCTCGATCGCGACCGGTTGGCTGATCTCCGCAACCGCACCATCGGCTTCGTGTTCCAGAACTTCCAGCTACTCCCGCGCACCAGCGCGCGTGAGAACGTCGAGCTGCCGCTGCTGTACGCGGGCGTGTCGGCGAAACAGCGCCGGCGGCGCGCCGAGGCCGCACTCGCCCGCGTCGGACTGGCCGACCGTGCCGGTCACCAGCCGAACCAGCTCTCGGGCGGGCAGCAGCAACGCGTCGCGATCGCCCGCGCGCTGGTCAATGAGCCGAAGCTGATTCTCGCCGACGAGCCGACCGGGAATCTCGACTCGCGGACCAGTCTCGAGATCATGGCGCTGTTCCAGCAGCTCGGCGATGCCGGCATCACCGTGCTGCTGGTGACGCACGAGCGAGACATCTCCGAGCATGCCGCCCGCGTGATCGAGATGCGCGATGGCGAGATCGTCGCGGACGCCCGGCACGAGCCGCGCCGCGTGCAGAGGGCGAGCGCATGAACCTGCTCCAGGTCGTGCTGGTGGCCGTGCGGGCGCTGCTGCGCAATCCGCTGCGCTCGTTCCTGACGGCGCTCGGCGTCGTCATCGGCGTCGGCTGCGTCATCGCGATGACATCCATCGGCTCGGGAGCGCGTGCGCGGGTCGACGAGACCTTCGCGTCGATGGGAAGCAACATGCTGATCGTGCGCTCGGGGGAGAGCCGCAGCGGCGGCGCTCGCGGTGGCGCTGGCACCCAGCCGACACTCACCTGGGACGACCTCGAGGCGATCCAGAAGCAGGTGCCGGCGGTAGCCGCCGCCGCGCCGCTGCTCGTGAGCCCCGCGCAGCTGCTAGCCGAAGGACAGAACTGGGCGAGCTCCGTGCAGGGGACGACGCCGGTGTACTTCGAGATCCGGAACTGGTCGATCGGCCGCGGGCGGTTCTTCGACGCCGCGGATGTCGAAGCCGGTGCCAAGGTCATCGTGCTCGGTCAGACCGTCGTCGACAACCTGTTCGGCGCGTTCACCGATCCGCTGGGGCAGATCGTGCGCGTGAACCGGGTTCCGTTCGAGGTGATCGGGGTCGCGGCGGCGAAGGGCCAGTCCGCCTTCGGCAGCGACAACGACGACGTCGCGTTCGTGCCGGTGTCGAGCTACCGCTCGCGCATCGAAGGCGGCCTCGGGCAGTTCCTCGCCGGCACGATCTTTGCCAGCGCGGTGTCGGCCGAGGCGACGGCCGACGCGGAGGCACAGATCGAGACGGTGCTGCGTGCACGTCACCGGATCCGTCCCGGCGCGCCCGACGACTTCAGCGTCCGCAATCTCGGCGATCTGGCGGCCGCACAGCAGGAAGGCGCGCGCACGATGACGTCGCTGCTGGCCGGCATCGCGCTGGTCAGTCTGGTCGTGGGCGGGATCGGGATCATGAACATCATGCTCGTCAGCGTGACCGAGCGCACGCGTGAGATCGGCCTGCGCATGGCCGTCGGTGCGCGGCCGCGCAGCATCCTCAGTCAGTTCCTCGTCGAGTCGATCGCGCTGTCGCTGATCGGCGGGCTGCTCGGCGTGGCCGCCGGGCTGGGCAGCGCGTCGTGGCTCGTCGCCCGCTTCGACTGGCCGATGCGGATCGAGCCGGGCATCGTGGCGCTGGCGCTCGGCACCAGCGCCGTCGTCGGGATTGCGTTCGGACTCTATCCCGCATGGAAGGCGTCGCGCCTCGATCCGATCCAGGCACTGCGATACGAGTAGCGCGCTCGGCGCATGCGCTTTGCTGCAGGCCCGGAACCATCGGATTCGAGAATCAGGTGGCACGATCCGTGACTTCGACGTCGTCGGCATCGCCGTTCTGCCAGGCGTCGGAAGCCGCTACACCCAATGGAATCCGTCCGGCCTCGGACGTCACTACCTCCGTTCACTCGACTGCCGCCTCTACTGCGCCTTCGATGACCTTCAGCACGAGGCGCCGGTCGAGGCAGTCCGAGAGTCGGCACGGCGGCACCTGGAACGCGAGCGTCCGCCAAGCACGGCGGCGAGCATCCGCCACCGGAGCACGGCCGGCACTGGGGATCGCGACGAACGAGGCGCGCTTCGCAAGGGCGCGAGCCGCCGTGGCGGGCGGCGGTCAAGTCGCGGACCCGGGACTCCGATCCTCTCGCCATGATGATGCTGCTGGGAGTCGGCGCGCTCGCGATGATCGCGGTGGATGCCATCGTCGGCGTGCGCCTGCTGATGCTCGCCCGCCGTACGCGACAGGTGCCGGAAGCGGCGCTCGGTACGGCGTTCCTGCTGCTCGGTGCGATCGGCTATCCGCTCACGACGCTGGCGCGGCGCGGGGCGATCGCCTCCGAGACCGTCAATGCCGCCCTGATGGGGAGCGGATTGCTGGTCCAGGACGTCGCGTGCTTCGCCGTGGTTCTCGCGACGGCACTCACGTTCCGCGCTGGCACGCGCAGGGCGCGGATCGTCGTCTGGTGTTCTGCGGTCGGGTTCGTCGCGAGCTGGTTCGGACAGCTCGTCACGAGTGGCTTCGGACCGTTCGAGACGAACCTCGCGTACTCCGCAGGTCTCGCTGTGCGGACCGCGGCGTTCGGTTGGGCCTCGTTCGAGGCATTCCGTGCCTATGCGCAGGGACGCAAGCGACTGCGACTGGGCCTCGCCGAGCCGCTCGTCGTCAACCGCTTTCTGCTCTTCGGACTCAGCATGGGCGGCGTCTTTGCGGCGTTCGTGATCTTCATCATCGGGCAGCTGACGACGGCGAACCCGTCCGCTGCTCCATGGGTACTCGCAGGGACCGGCGCGATGGGAATCGCCATTGCGGTGCCGATGTGGCTCGCCTTCCTGCCGCCGGCCGCGTACCGCCGCCGCTTCGCTCCCGCCGCGTAGCACGCCCGCTGCCGTTCGCGGCGCGGCGTCCCGCGGATCCGGCCGGTCTCGGGCTCAGCGCCACAGTGCCAACGCTGCGGTTCCCGCCAGCTGCAACGCCAGCCCCGTCAGCACCGCCTTCACGATCACGCGGAACGATCGCTCCGGCACCCGATCGAGCAGCCGCGTTCCGATCGCCGATCCGACGATGGCTGCTGCGGACAGCGCCAGCGCCGGCAGCGCGAAACGCGCGAAGTCGAACCCGGCGGCACCGAAGAGTGCGAGTTTCGATCCGTGCTGGAAGAGTTGGCACGCCGCCATCGTGCCGATCGTCGCCGGCGGTGCCAGGCCCAACGCCAGCACGAACGGTGCGAGCAGCGGACCCGTCGCGCCGATCGACGTGCTGAAGAAGCCGACCACTGCTCCCCCCACCGGAAGTCCCTGGCGCGCATCGCGGCCGGCGGCCGCGCTCGCGCCGAGCCGCAGCCAACCGGGCCGCCACGTGGCCACCAGCACGAAGACGGCGATCACCGCCCGCGCCGCGTCCGGCGGAAGCGATCGCAACAGCGCGAGCCCCAGAGCCCCCGCCGGCAGCAACGGCCAGGCGAAGCGCCACACCGCATCCCAGCGTACGTGCGCCCGCTGGAACCACGCGCGCGATCCGTTCGAGACCAACTGCACGACGCCGTGGACCGGAATCGCGACGACGGGATCCAGCCAGAGCAGCAGCGCCGCCAGCAGCAGCATCCCGCCGGCCAGCCCCATGACGCCGGAGACGATCGACGTCGCGATCGCGATGGCGGTCAGGATCATCCAGGCGGTGAACTCGGGCACCGAAAGCTCCTTGCGGGCATGAGCCGATTCCCGCACATCGCGATGCAAGACCCGATTCGTTCGGGGCGGTATCGGATCGCGCCCGCATGCTACCGGCTCCGCCCAAACCATGGGCGCGCCGGCTCGCGATTGCCGCATCGCTGGGCAGTGCCCTGCGCGGAGCCGCGTCCGCGCGCGTGTCGAGTCCGGCACGCTGTTTGCTCTTCGCCTGGACGGGAGTTGCACTGCCATGTCCAGCCACGCCTTCGCTCCGGGGATCAGCTTCGGCGAACTCGCCTATCACGAGTTCTATCGCGACGATTTCGATCCGCGCGATCACTACCGCCCGCTGTGGGAGCACATCCGCCGCGCCGGTCAGAGCCTGCTCAGCGACAAGAATCGCGAGGCGCATCTCGCGCTGCGCACCGACGGTGTCACCTTCACCGTCTACGGAGACGAGGACGAGGGGATCGAGCGCGTCTGGCCGCTCGATCTGCTGCCGCGCATCATCCCCGCGAGCGAATGGGCGCCCATCGAGGCGGGTCTCGCGCAGCGCGTGCGCGCCCTCAACCATTTCTTGCAGGACGTGTACGGGAAGCAGACCATTCTCCGCGACGACGTGGTCCCGGCGGAGCTGGTCCATCGCGGCCGCGACTATCGACCCGAGATCATCGGGATCGAGCCGCCGCTCGGCATCTACATCCACATCTCCGGCATCGATCTCGTGCGGGACGCGAGTGGTCGTTATCTGGTACTCGAGGACAACCTGCGCACACCGTCCGGCGTCTCGTACATGATCGAGAACCGGGTCGTCGAGCGCCGCACCTTGCCGGAGTTCTTTGCCCGCTACCGGGTCCGGCGCGTCGAACACTATCCTGCGTTGCTGAACGAGGCGCTGCGAGCGCTCTCGCCGCGTGGCAAGCAGGCCGCGACCATCGTGCTGCTGACGCCCGGAATCTACAACTCTGCGTACTTCGAGCACACCTTCCTGGCCCGCGAGATGGGCATCGAGCTCGCCGAGGGCCGAGATCTGGTCTGCATCGACGACGTCCTCTATCTCCAGACGACCTCCGGGCTCGAGCGCGTCGATGTGCTGTATCGCAGGATCGACGACGACTACCTCGATCCGCTGTGCTTCCGGTCCGATTCGACGCTCGGCGTCGCCGGCATCATCGATGCGTGGCGGGCCGGCAACGTCGCCATCGTCAACGCGCCCGGCACCGGCATCGCCGACGACAAGGCGATCTATCCATATGTTCCGGACATCATTCGTTACTACCTCGGGGAAGAGCCGATCCTGGACAACGTCCCGACCTATCGGATGACGGTTCCCGACGAGCGCGCGTGGGTGCTCGACCATCTGGACCGCGTCGTCGTGAAGGCGGTCTCCGAGTCCGGCGGCTACGGAATGCTGATGGGGCCGTCGGCGACGGCTGCGCTGCGCGCGGAGTTCGCGCAGAGCATCCAGGCCGACCCGCGCAACTACATCGCGCAGCCGGTGATCCCCCTGTCGCGCCATCTGTGTTGGCTCGACGGCGAGCTGGAGGCGCGCCACATCGACCTGCGGCCCTTCGTGATCCACGGCCCGGGCATCCACGTGGTGCCGGGGGGTCTGACGCGGGTTGCGCTGACGAAGGGTTCCCTCGTCGTCAACTCGTCGCAGGGGGGCGGGAGCAAAGACACCTGGGTACTGGCAGATGCTGAGCCGAATCGCTGATTCCATCTACTGGATGTCCCGATTCCTCGAGCGCGCGGAGTGCACCGCGCGGCTCGTGGAGATCAACCTGATCCACGCCGTCGAGGCCGAGAGCGCGCTGTCCGAGGCCGCCGAGTGGAAGCCGCTGCTGTCGATCTGCGGCAAGGAGGAAGACTATGCGGCGGTGAGCGAGGGCGGCGAGATCGTCGGTCCCCGCGTGATCCACTTCCTGACGCGCGAACGGCGCAACGGCTCCTCGATTCGCTCCTGTCTCCGCGCAGCGCGCGAGAATGCCCGCGTGGTTCGCGACCGAATCTCGATGGAGATGTGGGAGGACATCAACGAACTGTGGTTGCGCTCGGAGGAGCGGCTCCAGCGACCACTCGCAGCAGAGTACTACCGCTGGCTGCGCGGCGAGGTCGACCGCTTCCACGGCACCACGTCGAGCACGATGATGCGCGGGGAAGCATTCGGTTTCTACCTGCTCGGGTTCTTCCTCGAACGCGCCGACATGACGGCCCGCATCCTCGACGTCAAGTACCACCTCCTGCTTCCCGAGCTGTCGCTCGTCGGATCGGCGCTCGATTACTACCAATGGGCGGCGCTGCTCCGTTCGCTGTCGGGCTTCGAGCCGTACCGCCGACGGCATCCCCAACTGCAACCGATCGATGTCGCCGAGTTCGTCGTCTTGGACGGGGACTTTCCGCGCTCGCTGCGCTTTGCCGTCGATCGGATGGAGCAGGCGCTCGGGAAGATCTCGTCGCCGAATCCGGAGTCCTCGTCGCTGCACGCACTCGAGCGACTGCGGGAGATCCTCGAAAAGCAGACGGCCGAAGGACTCTTCGACGAGGGTCTGCACGAGTTTCTGGGCCGCTTCCTCGGCGGCCTGGCGGAGCTGCACGTTGCCGTGCAGGACGAGTACTTCGCCGTGCAGCTCCGAACGACATCGTGCTCTGCGTAATCGATCACGAGAGAGTCCTCACGGGAAGCGTCAGCGGCAGTCGTGCGGACGGGATCGGAGACCCAACTCTTGCACTGTCGTCGCGAAACCTTCTTCTCGCTCGCGCTTCCGTACCGGGAGCGTCTGGCGCTCGACCGGGCCGTCTTCACCGGCGGCACCGGACCGCGGATCGTATTGGTGTCGGGCATCCACGGCGACGAACTCGAGGGACTCTTCGTGTGCCACCGGATCGCTGCGAGGCTCGAGGAACTCGCAGAGCAGCAGCCCGGTGCCTTGCTGGGCTCCGTCGAGCTATACCCGGCACTCAATCCGCTCGGGCTCGACACGCTCGAACGCACCGTGCCGATCTACGATGTCGATCTGAATCGCGCCTTCCCGGGTCACCCCGAGGGCCTGCTGCCGCAACGGCTCGCCGACGCCGCGATGCGCAGTCTCGACGGCGCGGCGCTGGTCATCGACATCCACGCCAGCAACGTCTACCTGCGCGAGATTCCGCAGGTCCGCATCGCACGGGAGTTCCAAGGGAAACTGGTGCCGTTCGCGCGCGCGATGAACCTGGACCTGATCTGGCTGCACGAGGCGTCGACGGTGCTCGAGCACACCATCGCGCACAGCCTGAACGCGCGCGGGACACCGTGCCTGGTGGTGGAGATGGGCGTGGGGATGCGGGTCACCCCGGCGTTCGCGGAGCAGGTGGTGACGGGAATCCTGCACGTCGCGCAGCGGCTCGGCGTCCTCGATCCGGACTGGGAGCTCGAGGAGTTGACGAAGGTGCCGCTCGTTGCGGACGACGGGAACGTCCACTACCTGAACGCCGAGACGTCCGGGCTCTTCGTTCCGTGCGTCGAGCACTGGAGCTCCGTTCACACCGGGGAGCTGCTCGGCCGCATCGTCAGCCCCCTCCGAGGAGACACGCTCTCCGAGGTGCTCGCGCCCTGCGACGGGATGCTCTTCACGCTGCGCGAGTACCCGCTGGTCTACGAGGGTTCGCTGCTCGCACGCCTGATGGAGGGCACGCGATGAACCCCGCGCGACACGATGAGTCCGTTCTGCTCCGGATGACCGCGCCGACGCGCGAGGACTTCGATCTCCCGATCCACGACGTCGGCCCGCACGAGGCGACGCCGCAGGTGGCGCTGGTGGCCGGCCTGCACGGCAACGAGCTGAACGGAGTCTTCGTCCTGGCACGGCTCGCGTCGTTCCTGCGCCGGGTGGCCAGCGGCGAGCGCGACGGCGCCGAGCTGTTGGGACGCGTGCTGGTGATCCCGGCCGTCAACGGACTGGGGCTCAACGTCCGCAGCCGCGGTTGGCCGTTCGACGGCACCGATGTGAACCGGATGTTTCCCGGCTACGACCGCGGCGAGACGACGCAGCGGATCGCCGCGGCGGTGCTGGCGGCGACCGAGACGGCACGCTGGCGCATCGATCTGCACAGCTCGAACGTCGACTTCGAGGAGCTTCCACAAGTCCGCCTCTTCGAACCGAACGACGCTGAGCGGGAGGCCGCGCGCTGGCTCGGGCTGCCGGCGGTGATCGAGCGTCCGATCACGCCGACCCTGACGACGACGCTCGCGCATGCGTGGCGGGAGCGTGGCGGCCGCGGACTCGTGC